>JAGQJP010000796.1 GCA_020430585.1 Myxococcales bacterium
ATTCCACTCGGCGGCGGGCCGGGCTTCTCCGCCGAGGGCATCGGTTTCCCGTCGAACCTCCGGACCTCCAGCGCCAGCGGGTCGCTCTGCTCCACACAGCCCAGATTGACGCGGTACCCGTAACGCTGGTCCCCGTGATAGGGGTAGATGCCACAGGTCTTGCAAAACAGGTGGTTGACGACCCGATCGTTCCAGCGATAATCGGCCAATTCGTCGACGTTTTCGATCGGATCGAAGTCCTCCGCAGGGATGTACGTGGTCGACATCAGGGCGCCCTTTCGTATGCAGATCGAACAGTTGCAGCGCAACCCAGCGGTGATCGTCTCTGCCCGAAAGGAAAACCGAATCTTCCCGCAGTGGCAACGAGCGCTGTAGGTAATCTTCGACATGGCTCCCCTCGATTGTCGCAATGCGCCGAATGACGTACGGCGTCCGTTCGCCGTACACAAGCCATACGCCAGCGCCGAACCTCCGCCGACGTGCGCCAGGCCCGCCGATTCAGAGCTCTCGTTGGCGTCGCGGCTCGGCAAACGACGCGATGTAGCGGCTGAATCGCTCGTAGCCGAGGTAGAACTCCAGTGTATCTTTGGTGCGCCAGCGCCAGTTGTGGGCGCGTGCCGCGCCCGGGACGTTGATCCGCTCATCCTCGATCGCTTCGGTGCGCAGGTCGTAGTGCAAACTGAACCAATCCTGGAGTGGGAGGATACAGATCAGCGAGCTCGCCTCGAGACAGCGCCGGATACAGAGGGCGGCGACCTCCGTAGTCAAGTAGGACGGCGCCGGCCCATCTCCCCTCAACAGATCGCGGTAGTACGTCTCGCGATCGAAGTTCCCGGCTTCCCAGAATCCCCGCAACGTCTCGGTGTCGTGGGTCGACGTCGTGGCGACGGATGCTCGGGGATAGCTCTCCATCGCCAACAAACGTGATGGGTCACCCGGCTCGTGGGTCCAGCGATCGACGCGCAGCCCCAACATACCGAGCTCTTGCAACACGTCGGGTACGCAATCGGGCACGACGCCGAGATCCTCGGCGCAGACCAGCATCGAGGTCGCCTCGGCCATGAACGCGAGACGACGTCTGCCTGTTTCGGCCCAGAGGGCCTCGTTCCGTTCGTCCCGTGCGACGAGAAGCGCCTCGATCACCTCGCGCTGTGCCTCGTCGAGCGCCGTCCAGCGAGGGCTCTCGCGCAGAAACCAGGCCGGATGATACTCCCCGCTCTTGGCGTCCCGAACGAAGAGCCGGTCCCGATAGAGCCGCAACAGCGCCTCCCGCCCAGCCACCGACGGCACCTGTCCCTCGATCGCCCGCTCTCCGACGCCGTCGCGAAAGCGATATCCTTCGTCGGACCTGTCGAAGAGTCGCTCGCGTACGTCGGCGGGAAGGTCGAGCGCCTCGAGCTCCGCCTCGCTCACAGCGACCTGCGAGAGCTCGTGCAACAGCCCGCTCTCCAGGCCCTGGCCGCGAAACTCGGCGTCCGACAGCCCTGCCGCGGGATGAAACCAACCCAACATCGCCGATCGGTCGCGCGCGGGTGTCTGCCAGATCCGGAAGAAGCCGAGGACGTGATCGACCCGGTAGGCATGGTAGTAGCGCTCGGCGTGTTGCAGGCGCTCGCGCCACCAGCGGTAGTCGTCGAGCTCCAAGCGCTCCCAGGCGTACGTTGGGAACCCCCAGTTCTGCCCCTCGCGAGAGAACATGTCCGGTGGCGCCCCAGCGCGCAACGAGCGCTCGAAGTAGCGGCGATGGTACCAGACATCCGCGCTGTCCTCGTCGATCAGGATCGGGATGTCTCCCTTGAGCCTCACCCCGCTCTCCTCGAGCTGCTTCACCGCCTCGCGAAACTGGCGGTCCGCCTCGTATTGCAGGAAGACTTGGAAGGCGCATTCGTCGGCCTCGAGCTCCCAGATCCGATCGACCGCATCGTGTCCCGCTTCGGCATACTCCGGCCACTCGAACCACGGCCGCCCGTCGAACCGTCGCTTGAGAGCGCAGTAGGCGGCGTATGGCCGGACCCAGGCATCGCGCAGGGCGAAGGCGGCGACGAGGGGATCCTTGGCGAGCTCGGGTTGGCGCCCATCGAAGATTCGGCGCAGCGTGCGGATCTTGAAGTGATACACCTCTTCGAAGGCGATCCGTTCCAGAACGTTCCAGCGATGCGACTCTTCCGCGATCTCTTCGGCGTACGCCTCGGCGCCAGGCACGTCCGGAAGGTGAATGTAGATCGGGTGCAACGCAAACGCCGTGCGCGCGCTGTAAGGCGACGGCTGACTCGCGGTGTCGTTGACGGGGAGGATCTGGATCAGATCGAGCGACGCTTGGGCGCACCACCTCCCCAACATCGCGAGATCGCGAAACTCTCCGATTCCGCCCCCGGCCTCGCTGCGCAGCGCCGAGAGGGGTACGGCGACGCCCGTCAAGAATCGGTCAATAGCGCCAAACTTCATCGGTCCTCCGTCGGGCGCGCCCGTCCGTCGTCGACATCGACCCGTGCAACGGAACGTGGGACACGCCAATGAGGCGGACGAGGATTAGCGAATCGGACACTGACACGGACCGTACGGCGTCCGTTTGCATCCCGTTGGGCAGGTGCGGGGATAGTAGGGGTAGTACGGCCGAATCGTACAGCTTCCGTAGTACCACAACCCGACGCCGGCGCAACGCGCGAGGCAGGAGTTGCGGTACGTGCGACCGTCGCGGCCGCACACCGGGCTATAGAGGTACGAGCATCCGCATCCCAACCCACAGCGCCCATAGTGGGAAATCGCAACTCCTCGACAGCGAGCCGAGCACGAGTTCGAGTAGGTCACACCGTTCACACCGCAGACCGGGCTGTAGTTGCGCGGACACCAGCACGGATGCGGTGGCCGACAACGCCCGCGATACCGCACGCGGACGTCGGAACACGCGGCGTGACAGGAGTTCGAATACGTGCGACCGTTCGCCCCGCAAACAGGGAGATAGATCGAGGTGCATCGACACCAGGGTTTGCTTTTGGCCGAAACAGACGGAATCGCGTACAGCGAAGCCGCGACAATCGAGATCATCACTACGCGCCACATGGCTACCTCCAGGACCGCTGAAGTCCGAGTGCACCAGTCGTGTGAACGCCGCCCATTCCGAAAACAACCCAGCGATCGCGATCATTCCGCGACCACCTCGACGACACCCTCAAACCTGATTGGCCAAGTAGTTCTGCAGACCCATCTGTTGAATCTGGTCGCGTTGCTCTTCGGCCCAGTCGATGTGCCCCTCTTCGTCCTTCAGGATCTCGGTCAACAGATCGCGAGTCCCGTTGTCGCCCACCGAGACGGCCTGAGCGATCGCCTCGTTGTACGACTTGACCGCCGCGACTTCGGCGTCGTAGTCCGAGAGAACCATCTCCTCGACGGTCTTGCCGATTCGCATCGGGTTGAGCTTCGAGACGTTGGGCAGCCCCTCGAGAAACAAGATCCGCCCCATCAGCCTCTCGGCGTGCTTCATCTCGACGATACCGAACTCGCGCACTTTGGCGTAGAGCTTGGTGTACCCCCAGTTCTCCAGGATCTCGGCGTGGAGCATATATTGGTTGATCGCGGTCAGCTCCTCGGCGAGCAGCTCGTTGAGCGTGTCGATCAGCTTCGCATCACCTTTCATCAGAACTCCTCCATCGTTTCGTGCAACCGTCTCCCGACGGTTGGATAGCGTTCGAATTGCGTCGAGTGTACCGAGTTGAGCCGCGAATTCAAGGAGAAGTCACGCCAAGGCGATAGATCACGGGCGACGAGAGTCGCTCGGGAACGACACCGACGAGTTGTAACTCGCTGCGGCTGAGGATCGCCAGCGATGTGAAGACCAAGGGTTCTCCGTCGGTCGAGGCGACGAGCTCCGAGGGAGTGCCCGGCGCGGAAACCCTGTAGACAATGGAGCGCCCGACGCCCGCAGCGTCGAGGTGTTGCGCGAGAAGCCAGGCCGCGCCGTCGACGAGGCGGAGATCGAAGACGCCCACGAGAGCGGAATCGTCGATCGCTGTCGTCTCCCCGAGCAATGGAGGAGTGGCCTCGAGATCGAGCGCCGCGAGATGAAGACCACTCAGCGCGCCGACCTGGGGCCCGCGCTCGAACAGCGCGATGCTCCGTCCGGGAGCGACGAGGCGCAGGCGGACCAGCCGCGTATTCGGCGCCAGTCGAAACGTCTCGGCGAGCTCGAACCTCCCGTCGACGAGCGATAGACGCCAGAGAACCCCTTCGGTTCGCCCCGCTTCGGGGCTCTGATGACCGCCGACCCAAGCACGCCCTCGATCGACGAGGAGCGTCAGCGCAGCGGAGCCGGGATGATCGCTCTGCGTCCATTCGCCGAGCGACTCACCGTCGGTCGATAGGCGTACGACCCACGCCTGCGGCCGATCGCGGGAGTCGCCCCGAGTACCGACGGCGACGACACTACCATCAGCGGCGACGGCGCAGGAATTGAGGGTATCGTTCTGCGGGCCACCGACGACCCGCTCCCACAGCAGCTCCCCCCGTCGGTCGAAGCGCAGAACCCAGCCATCTCGCAACCCCGGCCCTCGATACTCGGTCACACCGACGGCGACCAGCTCGCCCTCGGGCGTCGCGCAGAGAGCTAGCAGTCGGTCGTCATCGTCTGCGCCGAAGGTCCTGCGAAATCGGGGCCTACCCTCTCGATCGAAGCGAGCCACGACGGCGTCGGTGTCGCCGCGGGCGCCGCGCGCTTCGCCAACGACCCAGAGCTCACCGTCGGCGGCTGGCGCGATCGCGCGATAGATCCCTGGGCTCCCGGAGTCCCGGTAGAGCGGCACGAGGGCCCAGCGTGTGTCCGACGTGCGTTCCCGTCCACACGCTGACGGGGAGATCGCGAGCGCGACCATCAAGAGGACGAGCGCGCCCACTGTCGCGGTCCCGAGCCGCGACGCGGGTCGATTGTGGTGCGAAATGCGCGTGCGGTACCAGCTCAACGAGTGCTTCATCGTGATCACCTCCAAATCGTCCCTCGGCGTCTTGCGATCCCCATGCCCTCCGACGGTAGAACCTTTCGCAATCATTTCGAGGCCGTAAGGGAGAGGTCGACATCGAGCCGTCCAATCCGATTGGACGCGTTGGACGGTCCGGCTGAGGCCCGCTCCCACAGCGGCCTCGAGAGAGCGCTCCGTTGGACACCGATTGGACGCATTGGACGATCGAGCCCGCGTGAGGAAACCGCACTCCGAGAATTGGCAACCGCTTCGAGTTGTGCCATCATAGTGGCGGAGATCAGCCCGATGAATCGCAGCTTCACACGTCAAAGCACACTCTCCGGCGAGCACCTCGACGGACGGTTCGAGATCGGCGACAAGGTCGGAAGCGGCGGCATGTCGACCGTCTATCGCGCTCTGGACCGCACGAGCGGCGAGTTCGTCGCCCTCAAGGTGCTCCACTCGAATCCAGAACGCTTCGAGCGAGAAGCGCAGCTCCTGGCCGAAGTCGAGCATCCCCATATCGTGCGCTACGTCGCCCACGGCTCGACGCCAAACGGCAGTCGCTACCTGGCGATGGAGTGGCTCGACGGTCAGGATCTCGAAGAGGTTCTGCAGGCGCGCGAGACGCTCGGTATCGACGAGACGTTGTTGCTGCTACAGATCGTTTCCGAGGCTCTCGGCGCAGCGCACGCTCAGGGCGTCACCCACCGCGACATCAAGCCCTCGAACATCATCCTCGTCGGCGGCGAGATCGAGAGCGCCAAGCTGATCGACTTCGGTGTCGCCAAGTTCACGGACGGCACGCAGCGCGTCACCCGCACGGGGATCCAGATCGGCACGCCGGGCTACATGTCGCCCGAGCAGGTCCGGGGAAAACGCGATATCGACGCCCGCGCCGACGTCTTCGCGCTCGGTTGCGTGGCCTTCGAGTGCCTGACCGGTCATCTCCCCTTCGAAGCGGACCATGCGGTCGCCGTGCTCTCCAAGATCCTCTTCGAAGAGGCGGCGCCGGTGGCGAGCCTGCGCCACGACGTCCCGGCGCAGCTCGACATCCTGATCCGCTCGATGCTGGAGAAGGATCCGGCGGCTCGACCCGCCGACGGAAACGCCGTGCGCGCCGAGCTCGACGCCCTCGATCTGCTCGCGACCGCAGGGGCGACACAGCCGATCAACCTGCGTGACGTGCTCGCCCTGATGGAACAACAGGCGGTGACGGTACTCGTGACCGGAACCGCATTGCCGACCGACCTCGAAGATACGATCGCCGAGGACCCAGGACGAACGGCATCCCCCCTCCCCTGGGACGCCCTCGAAGAGAAAAGCCGCGGGTTCGGCGCGCAACTCGAGCTGCTCGCCGAGGGGACGGTCGTCGCGATCTTTTCCGGCGATGGCGAATCGAAGCGGCAAGCCTCGAGCGCCGCCGACTGCGCCCTCGCATTTCACGGCGCGCTCGGCGCGATCCCGATCGCAATCGCGACGGGCCTGCGCAACGACGCCTTTCACCTCCCCATCGGTGAGGTGATCGACCGGGCGGTCGAAGCGCTAGCCACCACGCCCGACGGACGCGTCTCTCTGGACGGACAAACGGCGGAGCTGCTCGGCGACCGGTTTGCCATCAATCGTCTCGGTTCGTCGACCTACCTCGCCGGGCGGCGCACACCCGACGAATGAACAATCGAGACGTCGCGGCGATCTTCGAGGAGATGGCTGCGCTGACGGAGATTCTCGGCGGTGATCCCTTTCGGATCCGCTCGTTTCATCGCATCGCCAAGGTGATCCTCTCGCTCGGCGAACCTCTGTCCCAGCTTCTCTCGCAGGGCCGGCTCGCGAGCTACCCGGGGCTCGGCACGGGCGCGCTCAATCGAATCAAACAGATTCAGATCAGCGGCAGCTGCGCGGAACATCAGCGATTGTTGCAGCAGATCCCGCGCTCTGTCATCGGGCTGCTCGAGCTGCGTGGTGTAGGCACCAAGCTCGTGCGGACGCTCTCGCAACAGCTCGGGATCGAGAGCGTCGACGAGCTCGAGCGCGACCTCGCAAACGGCGCCAGCGGGCGCACAGCCGTGCTCGGGGTGCCGACCCACGAGATGTTGCGCAGCGCCGTCGCCCACTTCCGGCGCTCGATCGCGCCGCTCACCATCGCCGAGGCCGAGACGATCGGGATCGAGTTGCGTGACGCCCTCGCGACCCAGCCCAACGTCGTCCAAATCCAGCTTGCCGGGAGCCTACGGCGCGGAAAGGAGCTGATCGGCGATCTCGACCTGCTGGTCGC
>JAGQJP010000797.1 GCA_020430585.1 Myxococcales bacterium
AAGCCCGAATCGGGGATCGCGCGGCCATTGTCGACAATGTACGGCAGCTTCTTCTTCGGCGCCTTGTTCGGCATCTGCGTCGGCACGGTTTCGAACTCGAGGCCGACCATTCGCAGGTAGGTCTCGATCTTCATGCAGAAGGGACTCACATTGGGCATTCCGAAGGCGCTCGGAAATTGATACAGCTTGATCACCGTCTCTCCTGTTCCCCGATCGCGATACGCCTCGACGACGTCGTCGGGCCGATCGTCGGTCATGCGGCTGCCATCCTACCAGCCGGGATCGTCGACGTAAAGACAAACAAGCCCAATTCTCGGCGGTTCGCCAGCTTCTTGACGTCCGGCTTGGGTCGACGTACGATCGAACCGAAATTCCCAAGCGAAAAAGGGCAGTTTGCGATGGACCCGTCCTCGGAGGCCAAGTTCTCGAAACCGTTCGTGGTTCTCATCGTGATCATCTGCGCGCTGCCGGCGGTGATGCACACGCTGGGGCTCTCGTTTTCGCTCGGCGTCGACCCGTCGATCCGCGGGATCAGCGGCGTGCACACCGAAGCGATCATGGCACGACTCGGCGGGCCCTTCGCCCTCACGATCCTCCAGTGGTCGGCGGTCGTGGTCTCGCTCTTCATCGCAATGCTTGCCTTCGCTCACTTCAACCTCGCTCGCGACGTCGCGACGCCGATTATCGGCGTGGCCTTTCTCTTCATCGGCTTGATCGATGCGTTCCAGGCGTTGACGGCGAACCGGCTGATCAACGCGATGGCGAGCAACGAGCGCTTCATTCCGTTCGCCTGGGCGACATCACGGTTGATCTATGCGGTGATCATGCTCTTCGGCGTCGGCCTGGCGACCTACCGCACCGACGCGCATCAGCGTCGCGATCTCCGGGTGATCCCGCTGGCAGCGGTCGTCCTCGCGGCCCTCGCCTACGGTGTGGTCGCCTACCTGGCGACGAACCCGCATCTGCCACAGTCGATGTTCCCCGAACGCTGGGCGACGCGGCCCTACGACATTCTCCCGCTGGTGGTGTTGATCGTCTGTGGTGTGGTGATCTACCCCGCGTTCTACCGCCGGCTCCCGAGCTACTTCTCCCACGGGTTGGTGCTGAGCGCGATTCCCGAGATCGCGACGCAGCTCTATCTCGTCTTCGGCTCGTCGGCGCTCTACGACAACAACTTCATGGTCGCGTACGTCCTCAAGGTCGTCGCCTGCCTCGTGCCGCTCACGGGTCTGATGGCGGATTACATTCACACCTATCGGATGCGCGCCGATCTGGAGAGAGAGGTCTCCCAGAGCCGCGACAGCTTGCGAGCCGTGCTGCACGGTGTGGCCGAGCCGATTGTGGCGATGAACGAGCAGCTGATCGTGCTGATGGCGAACGACGCCGTCTCCCGTGTCGTCGGCCATCGGCCGTCGGCGCTGGTGGGCCAGCCTCTGGAGACGATCCTGCGGGCGTCGGATCAACCGAACGGAGAGTTGGCTGCGGCCCTCGAAAACCAAAGCGCGGCGCTCTTCGATAGCCGTTGGCCGGCGGTGTTGCTGCATGAAGCGGGACGCGTGGCCCACGTCGAGCTCTACTTCTCCAAGGCGCGCGTCGGCGGACGGATCCTCTTGATCGCCACCCTCAAGGAAAAGGGCGATCTCGGGCGCCTCGATGGAGCCAGCGAGTTTCGGGCCGGTCTTCTGGACGCCGTCGTCGACGAAGTGCGACTGCCGCTGATCGTCGGGCTGCAGCGGGCGAGCGATGCGGCCGCCAACGGCTCTGCCTCCGAGGGCATGGATCAGGTCGTCCTCGCCCAGCGCACCGTCGTTCTGGCTCTCGACGAGGTCGTGCGATTCAACCGGCTCAGCCCGGAGGAGGCCGGTTCGGTGGCCGTGCGAGAAGCGATCGAAGACGCCTGCTCGCGCGCCGATCCCGCGGGCCGCGTCCCGCTCTCGGTGACGATCGACAGACCCGTTCCGCCCGTCGTCGTCGGTGCCGAGTCAGCGCTTCGGCTGTTGCTCGATGCGTGGCTACGCGATGTGCTGGGAGCGGCCGGGAGCGATCCGGTCTCGATCGGCGTGACCTGTGAGGGGGGAGACGAGAGGATGAACTTGCGTGTCACCGTACGTTTCGCCCCCAAGCGACCCGAGTGGTGGACGGCGGCCATCGATACCGTCTCTGCGACGGCGACGACAGAGCTCTCGTCGTTGCGTTTGGCGACCGTCGGGCTCGTCGTCGCCGCAAGTGCCGCGCGCACGGCCGGAGGTGGGCTCGAGATCGAGCTTCAGGGCTCGGACAAGGGCCTGCTCAGCGCTACATTTCCTTGCGCCGCTGGCGCCGCGTCGCTCGGAGCATCGCCGTCGGAGGCCGCCGCGCTCGACCGCTCGCTGCGTGTGTTGCTCGTGGACTCGAGCGCCGACCACGAGCTCGTCGTGCGCCGTGCCCTCGAGGCCCACGACATCGAGGTCCAGTCGGTCGGCGATGGATGCGGTGGGCACGAGTTGTTCGTCCGCGACGCCTTCGACTGTGTTTTGGTCGACGCCGATCTGATCGATCAACCGGTATCGACATTCGTGGAAGAGCTCAGACGGATCGAGGTCGAGGCGAGCCAAGAGCCCGTGCTCGTCGTCGTTTTCAGCCGCCAACGCCGGCGTCGGGCCCTCGGCGAGCTACGACAATTCGGTGTCGAGCAGGTGCTCGACAAACCCGTCGACCTGCGGCAGTTGCTACGGATCGTGGCGCAGATCGCCCGGGTGGATACGAAGACCCGACCCGACCATCGCTTGGCGCCCCGCCGGTGACGGCGTCGATCGGAGGCGGACGACCGTTCGACGTCACGCAGTCCCGCAGGAGACGCGCGGCCTCGATTTCTTGCTCAGGCAGGGCATCTTTGCTACTATCGTCCAGGCTTGGAACCGAGGAGACGCCGTGAAAGCTCCGACATACTTGTGGCCACTCCTATGTCTCGCGATCGCTTCGAGCCCGTTCGAGGCGCGGGGAAAAATGATCTCGTTTTGCGGCAAGCACTTCACGCCGCGCGCGCGCCACGTCGTCTGCCACGACCGAAGCGTCGACGAGATCAAGAAGCTCTGGGCCCTCAAACAGATCCGCAAGCTCGATCTGTCGGGCACGTCGGTCAAGGATATTCGCGCGGTTCGCGCAATGCGCTACCTCAAGCAGCTCGATCTCTCGAAAACTCCCGTCGAGGACATCTCGCCCGTCAAGCGGATCAAGAGCCTCGAACGACTCTCTCTGCGAGATTGCAAGAAGATCACCGATCTGACGCCGATCAAGAGCCTGACGGATCTCAAGCGCCTCGATCTCTCGGGCGTGCGTCTGACGTCGCTCGGGATCATTCAGCCGCTGCGCGACCTACGCTACCTGGCCCTCGCCTCGATCCCGTTGCGCACGGTCCGCTCGCTGCTGGTCTTCACCGAGCTCGAGGAGCTCGATCTCTCGTGGACCAAGCTCGTCGACCTGCGACCGCTGGCGAAGTTGCCGAAGCTCAGAATCCTCAATCTCAGCTGCATCTTCGGTCCCCAGCTCGATCTACGTCAGCTCAAGGGAGCGTCAGCGCTACGCTGGTTGCGTCTCAACGCGACGCGCGTGACCGATCTCTCTGCGTTGGCGATGTTCAGCGGGCTGACCAAGATCTGGATGCCGGACCGCAAGGTCACCGCTTCCGACATCGCCGCCCTCAAACGCCTCACCTCGCTGCGGCGGATGGTGATCGAACGCCGCCTGATCGATGCCACCGTCCTTCAACTTCTCAAGCGAGCCCTGCCGCGGCTCAAGATCACGATCGAGGGGACCTGAGGGCGGCCTTCTGGGAGGCCGCGAGGCGCGGCGTCCCATCCGAGAGGGCGACGAGCCCGCGTCCCGCACCCTTGGCGACGTAGAGCGCCTCGTCCGCGCGCTGTTGCAACTCCTCGCGTGTGCTCGCTCCCGGCCTCGTCGAGCTGACGCCGAACGACGCGGAGAGGGGCTCGCGCATTCCATCTCCGACGGCGACTGCGCTGTTCGCGATCTCGTCGCAGAGACGGCGGGCGAGCGCTTCGGCTCCCGCCAGCGACGTGCCGGGGAGGGCGAGGGCGAACTCGTCCCCGCCGAGTCGCCCGAAGAGATCGATCGCGCGGATGTTGCGCCGGATTACCTCGGCGACGAGCTGTAGCGCTTCGTCTCCCCGCAGATGCCCGTGGCGGTCGTTGATCTGCTTGAGATGGTCGAGATCGATGACGACCAGCGAGAGCTCGAGGTCGCGCTGAGCGGCGCGCGCGAGCTCCTCATCGAGGCGGGTGACGAAGCCGCGCCGATTCTGGGCGCCGGTCAACCCATCCATCATCGCCAGACGCGACAGTCTCGAACGGACGAGGGCGCGCTCGCGTCGCACACGGTGGAGGTTGGTGTGAGCGAAGCCGCAGATCAAGGCGAGAACCAGGATGATCGTCGAACGAATCAGCAGCGCAACCGGAGAGACCGGCGTCGACGCGACGACGAGCGCGGTCAGCGGCCAACTCAGCGTCATCAACGCCATCAAGGGAGCGCCCCACTTGGCTCCTCCGGGAATGGTGAAGGAGAAGACCAGGGTGAAGAGCATCACACCGACGAAGTAGGGGCTCTCGACGCCGCCGAAGTGCAGCGAGATCACGCTCGCGGCGACCGCCGTCGCGCCTGCGGTCACCAGGTGTAGCGGCATGATGCGCTGGCTCAGCCAATGCGAGTGGCGCACCGCGTACCAGCAGGCGACCAGAGTACCCGCGATGCCGAGGTGGCCGATCACGCCGACCGCCATGGACCGCTCGTCGCCGAGGAAGCGACCGAGGAGCAGGTCCATCGGTACGTAGAGCAGCGACAGGGCACAGGCGAGGGCGGCGAGCCAGTCGTATCCCACCAGCCCGACGCGTTCGAGCCATCGACCGTCTGTCTCCTCGACCGGGACGAGCCAAGGAGTCGCCGCGGGCACGGAGATCGCCGTCGGCGGCCGCGTCGGGTCGACCTCCTGGACAGCGACGACGACCTGGTCCTTGCCCGAGCGCTTGGCGAGGTACATCGCCGAGTCGGCGCGTCCGACGAGCTCGGAGCGAACTGTGGCGCGGGACGCCGTCAGCGCTCCGCCGTCGTTGGTGGAGGAGACGCCGATCGAGACGGTGAGCTCGACCTCCGCCTCTCCTTGGGCGGGAATCTGTAAGCTCAGGCGTCGTCGGATCTCGTTCGCCAGGACGACGGCGGCGCCGGCGCTGGTTTCGGGTAGCACCACGAAGAACTCTTCGCCGCCCCAGCGACCGACGACTCCGTCGCGGCCGACCGCTTCGAGCAACACGCGAGCCGTTCGACGGAGCGTGTCGTCGCCGGCCTGGTGGCCGAAGCGATCGTTGATCCGTTTGAAGTCGTCGATGTCGACCATCAAGCAGGAGAGGGAGCCACCGAACCGCTCGGCGCGGCCCACCTCGGCGCGGAATCGCTCGTCGATCGCCCGGCGGTTGAGGCAGCCGGTGAGAGGGTCGAGGCCGGCTAGCTTGCGTTCGGTCAGCAACGCATCGAGACGCCCCCGCTCACCCTCCGTGTAGGCGTGGTTGGCGAAGGCGGCGATCGCGACGCCGCCGAGGATCATCGCGCACTGTGCCGCGGTCCGCGGATCGCGGAGCGCCGCGGCGCCGTCGCCGAGGGCGATCACGACGAGGTAGCCGACGAAGATCGCCGAGCCGATCGCCGTCGTCTGTCGCCATCCTGCGGGGAAGAGGTAGGCCCAGCCCGCGAAGACGGTGATCAGCCCGCCAAAGACCGGAGAGCTCGCGCCTCCGAGCCGGGCGATCGTCCACAGTACCATCACCGCCATCGCGCTAACCAGGACCCAGGCGACGGCGAGAGGCCTTCGCTGAAAGGATCTCCAGCGCTTGGCGCCGTAGAGCACGACGACCACCAGGCTGATCGTGACGACGCGCATGATCAGGAAGGGGACGATGCTCGCGCCCGCGACGCCGACGAGAGCGGTGATCACGTCGCGGATCGCCAGGATTGGGAGGATCACGAGCAACGCCCAGCCGCAGGTGATCAGCCCCTTGAGATAGACGATGCGCAGCCCGTCATCGAGGGTCTGGATCTCGGCAAGCTCGGTTCGATGCGCCACAGAGAGTAGAACGACCGCTGGCGGGCAAAACTGGAGTGAAAATGTGAAATTTTTTCAAAATCAGGCCGTTGCCTTCGTTCCCTGCCGTCCGAGCAGCCGCTCGTACGTTCGACGAATCCCGAAGACCAGCGCGGCGATGGCGACGATCGAACAGCCGACGACGGTTTGCGACGCGCCGACGGGGTAGTTGAAGATCGTCGCCACCACGTAGCCCAACCCGCCGGACATCGCGCCGAAGAGCGCCGCGAGCAGCAACACGCCGAGCGTGCTTCGCGAGAGCGCCAACGCCGCGACGGCCGGCAGAACGCTGAAGGCGAAGACGGGAAGCGCTCCGAGAATCTTGGTGCAGACGGCGATCGAGACGCCGATCGAGACGAAGAGCGTGAACTCGAGCATTCGGGTCGGCACGCGCTGAACGCGGGCTGCGATGTTGTCGAAGGCGACGAAGATCAGGACCCGATGCCAGATCAGCACGAAGGCGACGACGACGATGAACAGACCGGCGATCCAGGTCATGTCGCCGTCGGCGACCGAGACGGCGTGGCCGAAGATCACCGACTGAATGTCGTGCGCTTCGGCGGTGATTCGATCGGCGAGGGCCAGGCTGAGCGCGGACGCGCCGAGAAAGACGACACCGAGCAGCGCCTCTCGGGTCATTCCGAGCTGCGTCGGGTTGCTGATCGTCAGGATGCTGGCGAGTAGGCCGAATGCGATGGCACCGAAGACGGGGTGCCCGGCGAACCAGGTCAAGCCGATGTAGCTCGCGGCGATGTAGCTGAGGACGACGCCACAGGCCGAGGCCTGGCTAATCGCCGCCGAGACGAAGACCATTCGCTGTAGGACGACGAACACGCCGAGCAGACCGAGGAGACAGCCGGCGAGGGTCGCGGCGATCACGGGCGCTCGGAAGATGTCTTTCCGCCAGCCCTCGACGAAACGGCCCCAGGGCAGCTGCGGCGTCAAGAGGCTCTTCAGGTTGTGACTCGGCTTCGGCTCGTCGACGAGCGGCGCCTCGCTGGGAACCGTCGTCGGTGGCGCCTTTTGGGTGAGCTTGCTCTTCGAGAGGTCCTTCTCGATCTCTTCGAGGTAGGCGTCGTCGTTCGGTTCGACCCGCTTCGGTGCCGATTTCAGAACCGGCGCGGGCGCGTGGAGCGAAGAACCCTTCTCGGTCGAGCCCCAGGCGCACCTCATGCTGCCAGCGGCGAGCAAGAATAGGATCAAGGTGATGTGGAGTCTTCGCCTGCCGTTTCCCGTCGGGCTCATGATACGCCGTCCTGCGCCCGGAGCGCCGTTGGCGTTGCCGCCGTCGCATCGCGAAGCGTGGCGGCCGGTTCGGCGGCCGGTCCGGCGCCCGGTGGGTCGCAACATTCGTCGTGCAGGTGATGCGCGTAGCGGTGTCGAAAGGAGTCGGCGCTGAAGACCTCGTCCGGCTCGCCCGCGAGGACGACCTGCGTGTGGTTGTCGAGGTAGAGCACGTGCGTCGCATACCGCGGCGCGGCGTCGGCGTAGTGCGTGATCATCAGGATGGCCAGGGGGCGCGTTTTCGCGAGTTTCGCCAGCCGGCGAAGGATCTCCTCCTCGCCCTGGGGATCCATCGCCGCCGTCGGCTCGTCCATCACGATCAGCGAGGCGCCCGAGACGAGGGCGCGGGCGACCATCACACGTTGTTTCTGGCCGTCGGAGAGGTCGAAGAAGCGCCGGATGAGCACACCCGGGACACCGACGTCGGCGAGGGCCTCCTCCATCTCGGCGCGGCCGGGGCCGGAGAACGGATTGAGGCTCGACCAACCGCGCTGACAGCCCATTCGCAGGACATCGCGGACCCGCAGCGGGTAGATCGGATCGAAGCCCATCTGCTGCGGGATGTAGGCGCAGTGAATCCCCTCGCGACGCGCCACCGACCCCGACAGCGGGCGCAAGAGCCCGAGGATCGAGCGGATCAGCGTGGACTTGCCGGCGCCGTTGGGGCCGAGGATCATCCAGAATTGGTTCTCCCGCAGCTCGAACGAGACCGGCGGAAGGAGCGCGCGACCGTGATAGCCGATGCGCAGCTGGTCGATGTCGAAGAGGGGAGCGCTGGAATTGGACATGCCGAAGACCTCGCGTGAGAGCGCGGGCCCGGCGGGTCGTCCGCCGAGTCCGCCGGTTGACTCAGTGTCGCGTGTAGGCGCCGTGCAAGCGGCGCACGATGTCGTCTAGCCAGCGAATGTACGACCGGTTCGGTCCGAGCTGGCCGTTCTGAAAGAGCACGATCGAGCCGCCGATCTTGCTCGA
>JAGQJP010000798.1 GCA_020430585.1 Myxococcales bacterium
AGCCATAGCCCTGATCGCGGCAGCGCTCGAGCACGTCGCCGTTGCAGTGCATCGAACCGGGTTTGCAAACCAGCGTCGTGCCGACGAGGTTGACTTCGTTGCTCGTGACCGAGTCGCAAGCGGCGGCCAGCATCAACACGGCCGCGCATAGACAGATTCGACGAATCATAACGCCTCCAGTGGTTCTCGAACGTGATGGTACAACATTGCCCGCATCGATCGAAAATGACAACAAAAAGGGTTGCGGAGAAGCGGCTGGCGGCCACCCATCGAGGTTTGGCATCGGTTCTCTCGAAGCACCGAGAACGAACCGACGCCCGACGTCGTGCGCCGTTGGTCGGACGATCCCAGCTCGCGGCTCGGTCCTGCTCGAAGTTGAGCGGCGAGACCCGAGCCTTACGAACGCAACACGTCGACGATTGGGAAAATCTCGATCTCGGGCTTGGTGCCCAGCTCGTAGGCGCTCGGAATGCTCGAACGCAAGTCCGATGCGAGGTAGCGATCGAGGGATCCCTGCGAGTTCGACAGATAGAGGCCAGCGTACTCGCCCGTCTTCTCGTCGTAGCTGTCGAACTTCTGCAAGAGCCGTCATCGACAACTCCTTTTGCGGATGCCAGCAACAGCGCGCCCCGACGAACGACGAAAAGATTCTCCTGCGCCCTCGCCCGGCCCACGACTATCGCATCAAACCGATGGAGCCTGTACGACGGCGAGGCGACCCGAGCGACGACACGCTGGCGCGAGAGATAGACGTCGAGGGAGCTCGACGAGTCGCTGTGTTGGCTTGCCCAGCGCGCTCACGGCGTCGCGCGATCAGCTTGGTGGGCTTTCCGGAGCTGTCGGTGACGCGGGACGTCTGGGGAAGCTGCCGATACCAGTAGGCGCGAGGGACGGAACGCGAAGCGTCCCATCGCTGAGCTCGAGCAGCGGGGCGAAGATCCGGCTGAGCTCTAGCACAAGCCGCTGGCGTGCCTCCGGTGAGCCTCGCCTCGCGCGCAGTTTCGCGAGCGCCTCTCGCACGCTGCGGCCCCGCGGATTCTCGTCCGGCACCAAGTCGAAGGCGCTGCTGACCTTTCCGTTGTGACTGACGCGAATCATTCGCTTCGGTTTCAGGCTCATCCGCATCCGGCAGTGGTCCCACGACCAGGATTGCGGCCGTATCGCGTCGCCGGGGATCTGCGGCGCACTCGACGCGACACGGAGCCCGAAGGGGCCACCGATGAATAACAACGCCATTACCCAACGCATCTCGTCCTCGTGGCAGTTTCAGTTCGGGCCGTCCAGTTGGCCAGTGCGTCTTCAATATAGCCGAACTCGTCGGCCTGTCCAGAGCTCGAGCCAGGGACGCGGGGCGTCAAGCCGGCTTGACAGGGTGGGTCGACGCCGCACCCAAAACGGCCCCCACCGACCCCGACCCGCGAACACTTCGACGTATCTTCAGACACTTACAGCGACAGGTCGGTTGGCACCTCCGTTGCACATCGCAACGCTAAACAATGACGCGGCACACGCGATCGTGCTGGAGGACATCGTGAAAACACGTGAGATATATCGAACCATCGGTCTGGGAGCGGTCCTGTTGTGGTTGGTCGCCTGCGGGAGCGCGGCGACGTCGCTCGGGGGCGACACGAGCGGAGTGGACGGCAGTGGGTCGAGCGCGACCATCGACGGCGTACCGGCACCGGACACCGCGGAGACGCCCGACGCGACCGTGGTGCAGAGCGACGACACCGCGGAGACGCCCGATCGGGTCACGCGGCTCGGCGACGTGACCACAGGGCTCGGCGACGTGACCACAGGGCTCGGCGACGTGACGACCACGGCAAAACCGATCGACCAGGTGTTGACCTGTGGCAAGCCCGCCTCCGCGGGTGGACTGAGCGAAGGCAAACAGCCGGACAAGCTGCGGCGCCACGACATCGACCTCGCTCGCTTTCCGAACGCGCTCTGCAACGACGGTACCGGGGCGGTCTTCTTCTATCGGCCTTACGTCGGCGAAGCGAACCGCAACCGTTGGGTCATTCAGCTTCAGGGCGGAGGCAGCTGCCATAGCGCCGACTCCTGCGCCCGACGCTGGTGTAGCATCGAGACCAACTTCGGGATGACGCAGATGTCCAACCGCCTGACGCCGAAGAACGGCATCGACGGTCAGGGAATCCTCGCGCGACGCGGCGACAATCCCCTCGGCAACTACAACCACGTCTACATCCACTACTGCAGCTCGGACAGCTGGAGCGGAACGCGCGGGCCGATCGACGTGACGGTCGCCGACCCCGCCGGGCAGAAGGGTGAGGTGACCTTTCAGCTGCAGTTCAATGGGCGCCGCATCGTCGACGCGGTGATCGCCACCTTGCGGCGGGACGACACGCCTCCCCTGCTCTACGACAACGGTGAGCTGCCCGACCTCGACGACGCCGAATTCGTGCTCTTCGCTGGAGCCTCCGCCGGTGGCGGCGGGGTGATCAACAACGCCGACCACGTGCGCGAGATCCTCGAGAGTCACAACGGCGGTTGCCAGAACGGCAGCGGATGCGCCCTGCGCGTCGTGGCGCTGATCGACTCGTCCTTCGGGCCGGACGATGCGGGCCTCGACATGAGCACGACCACCCTCTGCAACGAGCAGCAGATCTGCGACTACGAGACGCTGATGAAGGTCGAGCTGAGCCAAGGCAGCGTGCCGCTCTGGGCCCCCGACACCGACAAGAGTTGCTGGGAGTGGCACGCCGCACACGCCCCCGAGACCTCGTGGCAGTGCGTCGACGGCAACCACAAGCTGCTGCACCACGTGACGACACCGTTCTTCGTGCGGATGGGCTTGACCGACAGCCTGATCAGCGGGAACTACATCGAGGCCGGCTTCTCGGTGCCGGGGCAAGGCCCGCTGACGCTGAAGCTCTTCGCCCAGCTCGTGCGCCAGCAACTCCTCGCCCTGCCGACGATTCGACAGACCGCCGAAGAGGGCGATCTGATGCCCGTTGCCCCCGGCGTCTTCGGCCCGCCGTGCAGCCGGCACGAGACGTTGAGCAGCACCCCCGACACCTTCGACGTCACGCTCCAGTCCGATGGAACGCCCTACACGATGCTCGACACGCTCTTCGCCTGGCTCTCCGGCCAAGAGCCCGCGGCGCTCGTCACCGACGGTCTCAAGAGCTTCACCTGCCCCTGATCCCCAGAGCCCCACGGATCGTCGATCGTCGGGTTGGAGCGAGGCGTCCTTCTCGAGCCGACCAGTGTCCGCAAGGAGCGCGAGCTTTGGTAGCACGATCCGCGCCGGCGTGGTACGACACGATCGATCGAAGATCGATCTCGATCGTCAAACGTCCCAGATGGAATCAACGGACCGGCTCCTCGAGGTGGCAAATGAAGACTCTACGCAGATTGGCAAAGGCACTTCCGATTCTCCTGGCGTGCGGGCTGCTCACGAGCCCGGCGGTCGCCGCGCCCCTCTCGGGGCACGAACGCTTCGCGCTGCAGCTGTTCGAGCGGCTCGTGAAAGACAAGCCGAACGAGAACCTCTTCCTCTCGCCGAACAGCGTCTACACGGCGCTCGCGATGACCTGGGCCGGCGCGCGGAGGCAGACCGCCACCGAGATGTCGCGGGTGTTGGGGATCGAGGGTACTCCCGACGCCTTTCACCAGGCGATGAAGGGATCGCTCGCCGCGCTGCAGGCGAGCCGAGGCGTCAAGATCTCGATCGCCAACGCCCTCTTCATGCACACGGGCTACAAGTTCCTCGACGCCTTCGTCGGCTTGGTGGAAAAGAACTACCACAGCACCTCCGAGCGCGTGAGCTTCCTCGATCCCGAGGCGGCGCGCAAGCGGATCAACCGCTGGGTGGTCAAGAAGACCCACGGCCTGATCAACGAGCTGATTCCCGCCGGAGTGTTGCAGCCGACGACCCGCTTGGTGCTGACGAACGCGATCGCCTTTGACGGCAAGTGGAAGACCCGCTTCGACAAGGATCGCACCGCGCCGCTGCCGTTCCAGACGCCTGGCGGGACGAGCGTGACCGTGCCGATGATGACGATCAAGGCCAAGTTCCCCTTCTCGAGCCAACCGTCGTTCAAGCTGCTCTCGTTGCCATATACGGGCGACGCGGTCTCGATGGTCGTGCTCTTGCCGACCCGCCGCTCGAGCCTCGCTGCGCTGCGCGCGCAGCTGACGGCGAAGCGGCTCGCCGCGTGGCTCGGCCAGCTGCACACCACCGAGGTCGACGTCCGCCTACCACGCTTTTCGACGAGCTCATTCCGCAAGCTCAAGTCGGTACTCAAGGCGCTCGGGATGCCCCTCGCCTTCAGCGACAACGCCGACTTCTCGGGGTTGACCGGAAAGACCGAGCTGAAGATTCAAGAGGTGCTGCACAAGGCGTTCATCGAGGTCTCGGAGGCCGGGACCAAGGCGGGCGCCTCGACCGCGGTGCTCATCGGCCG
>JAGQJP010000799.1 GCA_020430585.1 Myxococcales bacterium
CTGTATCCCTGCTCGAGTTGCAGGTCGTCGACGACGAGCTCGGCTCGTCGGTGGAGCTCTCCCGTGAGGTTGATGATCCGCGCGGGCGCGGCGGCGCGCAAACACGGAAGCAGTCGCTCGGTCAACAGGTGAGGGCCGACGACGTGCACGGCGAAATTCATTTCGACGCCGGACGGTCCGATCCGTCGCATCGGCAGGTAGACCCCGGCGTTGTTGAGAAGCAGGCGAATGCGTGGGTGGGCTCTGGAGATCGTTTCGGCCGCTCGACGGACCGCGTCGAAGTCCGCTAGATCCGCGAGAACGAGCTCGCTGCTCGCGTTCGGTACGGCGCGTCCGATGGCCTCCCGGGCTGCCTCGCCGCGCGCTTGGTCGCGGCAGAGCATCACGACGTGAAAGCCGGAGCGCGCGAGCCCAATCGACGCGCCGAAGCCAACCCCGGAGCTCGCTCCGGTCACGACGCAAACATGCGCACCCAACATTGTCCCCCCGGCCCTGGTCTCGTTGTACACACCAATCAGGCTATGCCGACGCCGTCAAGCTGTCAACCGCGTCCCCCGTGTTCCCGCTTCCTCGGCCCGTCATGTCTGAACGATCGGCTTCCGAGTTGACTATCGCGCGCGTCTGCACTAGTGTTCCGAAGAACGCCCGACAGACGAAAGAGTCAGAGATCCATGCAAAATTCAAGATCCGCTCAGCGGTTCGTCGCTTGTTTCAGCCTCGTCTTCTCGTTTTGCGTCGCCCTGTTGCCGGGGCCGGCTCGCGCCCAGAACCTCGATGCGCGCCTCGTCGACACGAGCTTGAGCCCCTATGGCTTGATCGGCGTGCAGACCAACCGCAACCTCGGACACCTGGAGCTGCACGGCGTGCTCAACTTCGGCTACGTCAACGATCCCCTCGTCGGCCAGCGCGGCGTGCGGCAGCTCAAGCTGATCGGCGAGCGGATGATCCTCGAGGCGGGGCTCGTCCTCGGCGTCATCGATCGTCTGGAGATCGGCTTGGCGCTGCCGATCTATCTGCGACAGCGCGCCGACGCGGCGACGCCGAACAGCGGCAAGAGCGCCGGAATCGGAATGCTACGCTTCGTCGCCAAGGGTACGATCCTCGAGAATCGGCGCTATCATGGGTTCGGCTTGGGCCTCTACCTCGATCTCGCGCTGCCCACGGGAACGCGGAACGCGCGGATGGGCGAGACGATGATCCACGGCACACCAGGCCTGATCCTCGATTTTCGGCGCGCCTTCTGGGCCGTGTCGCTCAATCTCGGCTACCGCTTTCGCAAGATCGTCCGCGCCGAAGGGCTGGTGATCGACGACGAGGTGCGCCTCGGGTTGGGGGTCGAGATCCCGCTCCATCGTGACGTGGTGACGCTGATCGCCGAGACCACGGCGGCGATTCAGACCGGCCCGGGCATCGAAAACGGCGATCTGCAGTCGCGGATCCCCGTCGAGCTGCTCGGGGCGCTCCGTTGGCGGAGCCCGTTCGGTTTGATCCTGACGCTGGGGGCGGGCTTTGGCGCGACCCACGGGGTGACGGCGTCGGACTTTCGCGCCTTCGTCTCGTTGGGCTACGGCGGCTCTCTGGTCGGCCGGCCGCGTTCCCGCGAGCGGGATCTCGAGCCGACGCTGGGGCCGACCACGCGGCGCCCGTCGCCGACGGCACCGACCGTGACCGAGCCGACCAAGACGCTCATTCCGCCGTTCGTCGCCAAGCGCCTGCTCAGCGCGCCGCAGCTCGATCGGCTGACCATCGTGGACGACGACTACGACGGTGACGGCATCCCGCTCAGTCGTGACAAGTGCCCGAACGAGCCCGAGGATATCGACGGCTTCGAGGAC
>JAGQJP010000800.1 GCA_020430585.1 Myxococcales bacterium
CCACGTTTCGCTGGGTCGGGCTGACCTCTTCGGGGGCGCAGCCGAAGAGCTGGCTGGCGGTCAGTCGGTGGACGTCGATCTCTTCCTTGAAGGCCTTGAGCAGCAGCGGATCCTTGGAAAAGTGCGCCAGGACGCGCAACTCGATCTGGCTCCAGTCGGCGGAGATCAGCTTGCACCCCGGTCGCGGGACGAAGGCCTGGCGAATCCGTTTGCCGTCGGGGGTCTTGATCGGCGTGCGCTGCAGATCGGGGTCCGTCGAGATCAGCCGTCCCGAGGCGCCGACGGTCTGGTTGAAGGTCGCGTGGATGCGTCCCGTCTGGGGGTTCACCTCGCGCTGCAGCACGTCGGTGTACGTGTTGATCAGCTTTGCCAGCGCACGGTATTTGACGATCGTGTCGGCGATCGGGTGCTCTTTGGCGAGGCGCTCGAGGACCTCCTGGTTCGTCGAATAGCCGGTCTTGGTGCGCTTGATCACGGGGAGCCCGAGCTCCTCGAAAAGCACGTCCGAAAGCTGCTTGGTCGAGCCGATGTTGAAGGGATGCCCCGCCATTTCGTAGATCGACGCCGCATAGGCGTCTCGTTGTGCGGCGAACTCGACGCCGAGGCGCTGCAGATCGTCGCGATCGACGAGAATTCCCGTGCGCTCCATCCGCCCGAGCACCCGCGAGAGTTGCATGTCGCGGGTGAGCTGCTCGTCGAGGTTCCGCTCGGCCACCTTTTGAGAGAGGATCGGGGCGAGCTGAGCGATCATCTCGGCGCGGAGACCGGCGTAGCTCGAAGCCATCGCTGGATCGATCTCACGGAAGGGCTTTTCGTCCTTGCCGCTGCCGAGCAGCGTCTTCTCCTGTGGGATCGTGCGATGCAGATACTCTTTGCCGAGCTGGTCGAGGCGGTGGGGGATGATCTTCGTGGGCTCGACGAGGAACGAGGCCAACATCGTATCGGTGACGACCCCTGCGAGCTCGATCCCGTCGTTTTGCAAGAGGACCCAGAAGCTCTTGAGGTCGTGCACCCACTTGGGTTTCGCCGAATCTTCGAGGTATCGCGCGAGCGGCGCGAAGAGCGGCGAGGCCGTGAGCGCGTCGGGGAGGGCGAGATAGAAGCTCTCCTCGCTCGTCGCGACCGCCAGGCCAACAAGCTGACCCGTCAGCGCCGAGGGCATCCTCCGGTCGAAGAGCGGTACGAGCGCTCGGGGTCCATCGATCGCTGCGAGGCGCTCGGTGAGGGTTGCGGCGTCGCGGACGATCGGGACGTCGCGCTCGGCGAGCACCTCCTCCTGACCCGCCGCGTCGCGGGAGAGCAGCGAGTAGAACTCGAGCTCGCGGTAGAGCTCGTTGAGCGACTCCTGCAGCACAGGGACGACCTTCAACTCGGCGAAGCCCTGGGCGACGGGGACGGCGAGGTCCAGCTCGGTCAGCTCGCGGGAGAGGAAGGCTTGCTCGCGGTTCTCCTCGAAGGACTGGCGCTGCTTGCCCTTGAGCTCGGCGATGTTGTCGTAGATCCCCTGCAGGCTGCCGAAGCGGGTCAGCAGCCCTGCGGCGCCCTTTTGCCCCACGCCCGGCACGCCGGGGATGTTGTCCACCTTGTCGCCCATGATCGCCAGCAGATCGGGGATCTGCACGGGTGGGACGCCCCATTTCTTGCGCACCACATCTGGGTCGTAGGTCACGTCGCGGAGGGTGTCGATCATCCGCACCCGATCGCTGACGAGCTGCGCCAGGTCCTTGTCGCCCGAGATGATCACCACGTCGCATCCCGCCGCGAGGGCCTGATTGGCGAGTGTAGCGATCACGTCGTCCGCCTCGTAGCCGGGGAGCGTGACGAGGGGGAAGTTGTGCGCTTCGACGAGCTTGTGAATCCAAGGGATCTGCACCTTTAGCTCGTGTTTGACGCTCGGACGCTGCGCCTTGTAGGCCGGGAACTTCTCTTCGCGCACCGTCCGCCCTGGCGTATCGAAGACCACCGCGCCAAAATCGGGCTGCGCGCCGCTAAGGAGCTTGCGAAACATCATCGCGAAGCCGTAGATCGCGTTGGTCGGTAGTCCTGCGGCGGTCGTGAAGTTCGCGGGAATCGCGAAGTACGCGCGAAAGATCAGCCAGCTGCCGTCGATCAGGACGATTCGCTTGTTCGCCATCGAGTCACCTTTCGGGGGTCGGTTCGAAAACCCGTCTCTCTCGGATACTCGAAGTCTCGG
>JAGQJP010000801.1 GCA_020430585.1 Myxococcales bacterium
GTTGGGCCCTCGGAGCCGACGTCGCCGTCGCCAACAGCGGCGGGATTCGGCGCTCGATCGACGCCGGAGAGCTGCGCCGCGGGGCGATCTTCGAGGCGCTGCCCTTCGAGAATCGAGTCTTCGTGATCGACGCCGACGCCGCGTTGCTGCGGCGCCTGCTCGAGCACTCGGTCTCGATCTTCTATCCCACCGATCCGAAGCAGGCCGGCGGGCAGTTCTTGCAACTCTCGGGGCTGAGAATCCGCGTCGCCCGCCGAAAGCCCGTGGGGCAGCGGGTGACGGCGATCGAATGGCAAACGAAGGGCCGCTGGCGCCGCCTCGCACAGACGGACAAGCTGCGCGTGGCGGTTCAGGATTTCATCTATCTCGGCGGCGACGGCTACGGCTTTCTGAAAGTGGCGCCAATACGCCGCAAAGGCAGGCGGCTGCTGCGTGACATCGTGCTCGACTATCTGCGGAAGCACCCGACGGTCTCGCCGCGTGTCGAGGGGCGCATTCGCCTCGACTGAGCGTGACGATCGCAGCATCCCGGCTCACTGCACACGAGGTTCGGCTCGGCGACGCAGCTGCCGCTCGGGCGATCGCAGACCGCTTTCTTGTTGAAGCAGGGCGTTGTCGCCCGGACAGACCAGGCGGCAGGCGTACTTCGGACAGATTTGGCCGGGGTGACACTTCGGACAGCGGCCTAGCTCGATTCGGACAACCGAGCCCGTCGGCGCGGGAGCCACTACTGGGCGAGCCCGGGCTATGGTACAACTAGAGCAATCCGACTCACGACGAGGGTACCGTGCCGATCGCCCGATCCGAGACGTCCCTGCACAAGAGCTTGCTGAAGCGAATCGGCGCGGCGCTGGAGTGGCCCGTCGTCTCCAAGGTCCATCTCGTCGCCCTCGGCTCCTCTTCGATGATCGCGATTCACGACCTCTTCCGCCGGTATTTTTTCGCACGCATCTCGATTCAACCGTCGATCCACTGGGGCGCCGAGCGGTCGATCGAGCGCTGGGAGCTGATCGTCGTCATCGGCTGGCTGTTGCTATCGCTGATTGGACTCTGGGCCAAGCGCGCACCGCGACGCGAAGCGCTCTACGAGTACCTGGCGACGCAATACTTCGCCATCAGCTGGGCCGGCTTCGGCGCCGCGATCGGCCAGGTCAGCTTTTCAGCGGGCGTCTTCAGCGCGGGAGCCCCCTTTCTCGGGTTGTTGCTCTTCCGCGCGCGTGCGGTGCTCTTCGGGATGGCTAGCGCCATCGCCGTCCTCGTCACCACCGCCGTCCTCGCCGCCAGCGGCACGATCCCCTACGCTCCACTCTACCGCGTACCCGGGTTCGCCGACGGCCGCGTTCAGGGCTGGTGGATCGCCGCAGAGGCGGCGTTGGGGCTGCCCTTTCTCGTCTTGACGATGGCGATGACCTGGATGCTCCTCGCCCGTTGGCGCGAACGGGAACGCGGTCTGGTCGAGCTCTCGACGATCGACCCCCTCACGGGCGTGGCGAATCGTCGACACGTGATGACCGAGCTGGCTCTCGAGCTCGAGCGCCAGCGAGACGGCCACTATCCGCCCTCGGTGATCCTCGTCGACCTCGACAATTTCAAACGCATCAACGATGCCTTTGGGCACCTCGAGGGCGACCGAACGCTCCGTCGAGCGGCACAGACCCTCCGTGACTGCCTCCGTACCTCTGACCTCGTCGGACGCTATGGTGGCGAAGAGTTCATCATCATCTTGCGCCGCGCCGACCGGAGCACCGCCGCCAGCGTCGCCGAGCGCTGTCGCGCGAAGCTCGCCGAGCTGTTGCTGAGTGACGACAACGGCAGAGAGTACCGGATCACGGCGAGCTTCGGCGTGAGCGCCTGCGAAGCGTCGGACACGCTCGATACGCTGATCAAGCGGGTCGACGCCGCGCTCTACCGAGCCAAGGATCAGGGGCGAAATCGGGTCTCCTCGACGCGCCACCCCGACGGAGACTAGTTGACGAGGATCGTGCAGAGCCCGTCAGTACAGTCGACAGGGGATGGTGGACTGCACTCCCCGGGCCCGACGGGACAGGGCGTATCGGGCACCCAGGTCGTGCAATTGGTCTTCCACTGCTTCTGGTAGAGCTCGTGGGCGACCTTGCTGATCGGCGTATTGAGCAGACATCCGCTCGTGCAGTAGCATTGATCGATGCTCGCCACCGGCTTGACGTAGGTCGAGCCCTGCTGGCAATCCTCTTTGACGGTGCAGGCCCGCGTCGAGACACAGGTTTCGTTGAGACAGATCCGCGGCGAGTTCTTGATGCAGAGGGCATCCGGGCAGGGATGGGTCTTCGCCCATTCGGTGCAGTGCTCGTTCCACTGCTGGGTGTAGAGCTGATGCACGCGCTCGGTCAGGCTGACCCTGTCGTTGTCGCAGCCGACACAGTAACAATCCGCCTCACTGAGGACCGGCTTGTAGTAGATCACGTTCTGGGTGCACTCGTACGACGAGCTGCAGCCGTCGGGTTTGACCTGACAGGTCTTGTCCTTGCACTCTCGATAGGCCGGAGCGAGGCACTTCGGCACGGCGCAAGGGTTCTGCTTGGCCCAATCGGTGCAATAGAGCTTCCAGTTGAGCTCGTAGATCACCGCGGTGGTCTCGTTCAGTGAGACGTTGACGTCGTCACAGCCCGGGCAGTAGCACTCTTCGACCTTGGTCACGTTGCGGTCGTAGACCGTGTTCTGCCGACACTCGACGGTGTCCTCGCAGGCGCTCGGGTTCGAGACGTCGGGCTGACAGCTCCCGTCGACGCAGGTCCTGGGAATCGTCAGCAGACACGGCGCCTTGGGGCACGGATTCTGGACGATCCAGGTTTGGCAGAGCTTCTCCCAACTCGCCTTGTAGAGCGCGTGGGTCTCTTTGTTCAGGTGCACCGTCTGGTTGTCGCAGCTCGGGCAGTAGCAGTCGCTCTCGGTCTTGACCTCTTTGAAATAGAGTACGGGCGACTCGCACTGCTTCGGATCGCTGCAGGCGTTCGGCGCGGGGGGAGTCAGCGCATCATCGCTGGCGGTGTCGTCGCTGTCGCCTCCCGAGCTTCCGTCTTCACTCCCCGAGGTGTCGTCTCCATTCGCCGCGTCGCTGACGCTGTCTTCGCTCGAGAGATCGCCGCCGCTGACCTGGTCGCTCTCGGGGCTACTGTCGAGGATCGCGTCGGGCTGGGTCTGATCGCCACCTTGTGTTCCATCCGCTCCAATCTGTGTCCCATCGGCCCCGGTGGTCGACGAGGAGTTGTGCGTGCAGGCAGCAAACGGCGCCAGGGCCAAGGCGGCGAAGCCGAACATCGCCCAAAGGGCTCGGGTCATCTGTCTCATACGCGTTCCTTTTCTTCGTAAGGTGTTCTTGCCAGTGTAGCACACTGCCGGGTTGCGATGCCAACCTCGGGCGTTCGGGCGCCGATCGACGGGTGGGCCGCTTGACAGGGCCCCTCGTAGCACGTAGAGATCGGTCAAGACAACGAGCCCCAGAGATTTGGCCATGGCGATACGAGTAGGCATCACGCATCAGACCCAGTACCACTACGATCGGCCGATCAACCTCGGCCCACAGATCGTGCGCCTGCGCCCGGCACCGCACTACCGCAATCCGATCGTCGGCTATTCGCTCACGGTGCGGCCAAGCGAGCACTTCGTCAACTGGCAGCAAGATCCCAACGGGAACTACCTGGCGCGCTACGTCTTCCCCGCAAAGACGCGCGAGCTCTCGTTGACGGTCGATCTGGTCGCCGATCTCGAGGTGATCAACCCCTTCGATTTCTTCCTCGAGCCCGAGTCCGAGCGCTTTCCATTCGCCTACCCCGAGGGGCTCGCCAAACAGCTCTCACCCTACCTCGAGCGCGGAAGCTGGGGACCGCGCTTTGCGGCATACCTCGCCAGCGTCGATCAGAGCGAGAAACACATCGTTCAATTCCTCGTCGACTTCAACCAGAAGGTCCAGCGCGAGATCGAATACGTCCTGCGCTTCGAGCACGGGCTGCAGAGTCCCGAAGAGACGCTCGAACGCGGCCGCGGCGCCTGTCGCGACTTCGCCTGGCTGCAGGTCCAGTTGCTGCGACACCTCGGGATCGCCGCGCGCTTCGTCTCGGGCTACTCGGTTCAGCTCGTCGCTGACGTCAAACCCCTCGAAGGGGCGGCTGGCGTGGCCAAGGACGTCGTCGACCTCCACGCCTGGGCCGAGGCGTTCCTCCCTGGCGCCGGCTGGGTCGGCCTCGACGGGACGAGCGGGCTGATGGCGGGTGAGGGGCACATTCCCCTGGCCTGCGCTGCCGATCCCGAAATGGCGGCGCCGATCAGCGGCGCCCTCGACGAGTGCGAGGTCGAGTTTCACCACCAGATGCGGGTCCAGCGCATCGACGAGCGACCGCGGACGACCAAGCCCTACACCGACGAGCAATGGGAGGCGATCGTCCGTGCCGGCGATCGGGTCGACGAGCGGCTCGAGCAACAGGACGTGCGACTGACGATGGGCGGCGAGCCGACTTTCGTCTCGGTCGACGACTATCGCAGCGCCCAGTGGACGGTCGCCGCCGAGGGTCAGCACAAGCGCGAGCGCGCCGAGGCGCTGATCCGGCGGCTGCGCGAGCGGTTCGCCCCGCGGGGGCTCCTGCAGTTCGTCCAGGGCAAGTGGTATCCCGGCGAGTCGCTCCCGCGCTGGGCGCTCTATCTGCTCTGGCGCACCGACGGCGACGTGCTCTGGGAGGACGAGCGCTGGATCGCCACGCCGCAGACGGGCGACGAACGTCCGGCGACAATCGACGATGCCCGCCGATTCACCCACGCCCTCGCCGAGCGGCTCGGCACCGACCCCGAGCACGTGCTCGAGGCCTTCGAGGACGCGATCTGGTACAGTTGGCGCGAAGGGCTGCTGCCGGTCAACGTCGATCCGCGAGATCCCGAGCTGGAGGACGCCGAAGAGCGGGACCGCCTCCGCCGCGTCTTCCAGCGCGGCCTGACCAACCCCGTGGGCTGTGTCCTGCCGCTGCGCCTGGCCTCGAGCGGCGAGCGGCGCTGGGAGAGCGGGCTCTGGATGCTGCGCGCCAGACCGCTGGTCCTCACGCCAGGAGATTCACCACTCGGGCTGAGACTGCCGCTGCCGTCGTTGCCCTACGAGGGCGACTCGGCGATCCACCACGTCGAGATCAGCGATCCGATGCAACCGCGACCGCCGCTGCCGCCCCGTGCGGCGCTCGGCGTCTCGCTACGTCCCGCGGAGCGCCACGCGTCGGTCCGGCGTCAGAGCCGCTATGACGGAGAGGGGGCGGCAAATCGACGCGACGGAGCAGAAGAGAGCGCCTTTCGCGGCCCCGTGGTGCGGACGGCGCTCTGTGTCGAGCCGCGGGACGGCCGACTCTGCATCTTCCTGCCGCCGCTCCCGAACCTCGAGGCGTTCGTCGAGCTGATCGCCACGATCGAGAGCGTTGCGCGCGAGCTGGAGCTACCGATCGTTCTCGAAGGCTACCCGGCGCCGCCGGATCCGCGCCTCGAGACGCTGAAAGTAACGCCAGACCCGGGGGTGATCGAGGTCAATGTACAGCCCGCCTCCTCCTGGCGCGAGCTCGTCCTGAACACGACGATCCTCTACGAAGAGGCGCGGCTGGCGCGGCTCGGCACCGTGCGCTTCCTCGTCGACGGGCAGGAGGTCGGCACGGGCGGCGGCAATCACTTCGTCCTCGGCGCGCGTGAGCCGCTCTCGAGCCCATTCCTACGCCGCCCCGAGCTCCTCGCTGGGATGGTGACCTACTGGAACAACCACCCCTCGCTAAGCTACCTCTTCTCGAGCCTCTTCATCGGGCCGACGAGCCAGGCGCCGCGGCTCGACGAGGCGCGCCACGATTCGCTCTACGAGCTGGAGATCGCCCTCGAGCAGCTGCGCGGGATCAGCGGCCCCGTGCCACCGTGGCTCGTCGACCGCCTGTTCCGCAACCTGCTGATCGACGCGACGGGCAACACGCACCGAGCCGAGTTCTGCATCGACAAGCTCTACGCGCCCGAGACCGTCACCGGCCGCCTTGGCCTGCTCGAGCTGCGTAGCTTCGAGATGCCTCCGCACTCGCGGATGGGCCTCGCGCAAGCGCTGCTGGTGCGGGCAGTCGTCGGCTGGCTCTTTGAGCACCCCTACCGCAACCCGCTCCTGCGCTGGGGCTCGCAGCTCCATGACCGCTTCATGCTCTCGACGTTCGTGCGGATGGACTTCGACAGCGTGATCGACGATCTACGCAACCACGGCTTTCCCCTCGAGGCGAGCTGGTTCGAGCCGCACCACGCGTTCCGCTTCCCCCACGTCGGCACGGCGACCTATGACGGCGTGACCCTCAGCCTCTTCCGCGCCCTCGAACCCTGGAATGTCCTCGGCGAAGAGCCGGCGGCGGGCGGCACCGTGCGCTACGTCGATTCCTCCGTCGAGCGGCTCGAGGTGCGCCTGCGCGGCGCGATCGACGGGCGCCACGCCCTGCTCTGCAACGGCTACCGGATCCCCTTGGCGCCAACCGACACCCTCGGCGAGCTGGTCGGCGGTGTGCGCTATCGCGCCTGGCAACCGCCGCACTGTCTGCATCCGAACATCGGCGTTCACACCCCCTTGGTCTTCGACCTCGTCGACACCTTCCACGCCAAGTCCCTCGGCGGCTGTCGCTATCACGTCGGCCACCCTGGCGGACGCAATTACGACGAGCCCCCCGTCAACGCCCTCGAAGCCGAAGGCCGCCGCCTCGCCCGCTTTGAGCCCCTCGGCCACACCGCCGGCGCGATCCAGATCGTCGAGCCGATCGCCCACCCCGAGTTCCCGCTGACCCTCGACCTCCGTCGCCAGCGCTGACGCTCCCCTCCGTCGCCAGCCCTGACGCTCTCCTCCGTCGCCAACCCTGACGCTCTCCTCCGTCGCCAGCGCGGACCCTCGACCGGCGACAGGCACCGACCTCGGCTGAGCGACCGACGCCGGCAGCGACACCGACAACGGCAACGCAAGCCCGGTCACTGCGTCGCGCCCAGCCGATTGCCGCGTCGCGCACGGACCCACCCATTCGTACGTCATCGAACAGTGCGTTACCCCGAGACGCCACCACCAATCCTCCCCCTCGGCGCCAGAATCGGCCCCCCGAGGTGCCAAAATCCGCCCCGTGACCCCCCACTCACCCGCCTTTGGCACCTCCTCGCCCCCCCGGTGCGCCAAACCCCAGCCCCTGTCCCACGACCCCCTCACCATTGA
>JAGQJP010000802.1 GCA_020430585.1 Myxococcales bacterium
ATCGCAGCCTTCCTCAAAGGAACCGAGCTCGAGGCGATCGAGTTCGACAGCCAGGACGCGTTCACACCGAGCCCGCTGCAGACCTTCGGCGCCGACCCGCTGACGCTCTGGATCGACCACGACCGGGACGGCGTGCTGAGCGCTCTGCCCTCCGGCCCATTGACCTGGTCCGACGCCAACGGCGTGATCAGCCTGAGCGACAAACCGCTGAGCGGCGATCTGAGCGGGCTGCAGCTCACCGCCGATCGCTCGCTGCTCGTGTTTCTGGGGCGGCTCGACGGCGATCATCCCGGCCTCTACCTCACGGACTACGCGACACCCGGCAAGGATTCGACGCGGCGCCTCTCGCCGAACATCGCCGGCTGCAGCAACGGCTGCGACGCCAAGTTGGTGCAGCTCTTTTCCGACGGTGAAGGCGTGGTCTTCGTGCAGGGCATCGACCCGCAGCAGTCGATCTCCAGGGCCTTTCGAATTCGATTTGCCGACCTGCCGGCCGACGGCCCTCCCGGCGATGCCCTGGTGCCGCTCGGTTTTGGCGGTGTCGGCTCGACGGCCTACACCCAGCCGGGCCAGTCGGTGCAGACGCTGAGCCTCGGCGGAGATCGCTTCATCGGCCTCTACGGGAACCCACTCTCGCCCGGCGACTACCAGATCGACGTGGTCGACCGCACGAGCAACGAGTCCTTCACCTTCATCAGCTATGGTCTGGCCAGCGTTCTGGAGACCGAATCGTTTCGGCCGCGCTGGTCGGACGACGGCAGCTACATGGGGGTCCCGCTGTCCGACTCGACCGACGCCGTGCGGATCTTCGACGTCGATGCGATGATCAGCGGCCTGAAGAACGGCGCACCGTAGTTCCTGTTCTGCAGCAGCGCGGCGCGCGTCGGAAATCAGTATACTTTCGGGTATGACCGCGTTTCGGACATGCTTGCTCGTCTTCATGGGCGGCGCTCTGATCGCCGGCTGCGGCGCGAAGTCGCAGAAGAAGCCGGACACGCTCTTGTTGTCGATCCGCGCGGATGCGACGGTCGAGGGGACGATCAATCGGCTGCGGTTTCTGCTGGTGAGCCCCGAGGCGGGGCTGTATTCGTTCGAACAGTTCATCTATTTCGACCTCAAGGCGGCTCCGCTGTTCGTCGAGCTGAAGCAGGGAAAGCGCTTCAAGGGTACGGTGAAGCTGATGATCCAGGGGCTGGTCGACCAAAAGCTGGTCGCCTCGGCCACCTTGAGCGTCGACCTGGCGGCGCAGCAGCTCGTGTCGGTCAACTTGCGCCCGGTCGGCGGTAGCTGCGACGCCGACGGGGACGGCGTGCGCGATTGCAACAAGCCCGGATGTTGTCTCCCGGGCGAGCTCTCGGACTGTAACGACACCAACGACAAGATCTCGCCGTTCGTCTCCGAGACGCTGGCCGACTGCGAGCGCACGGACAAACCGGGCTGTCTCTGCGGCAACGGCATCGACGAGGATTGCGACGGCAAAGACCTCGATTGCCAGGACAAAGATGGCGACAAAGTTCCCGAGCCCTTCGACTGCGACGACAACAACAAGGACCGGTTTCCGGGAAACACCGAGATCTGCGGCAACGGGATCGACGAGGATTGCGACGGAAAGGACCTCGAGTGCCCGATCGTCAAGGACAAGGACAAGGATGGCTACGACTCGGTCAAGTACGGCGGCACCGATTGCGACGACGACGACCCCAACGTGAACCCGGGCAAGCCCGAGATCTGCGGCAATCAGATCGACGAGAACTGCGATGGCAAGGTCGAGGCCTGTATCTCCGAGGATGTCGACGGCGACGGCTTCTCCAATGAGGAGGAGCTGGCGAAGTGCGGCTTCGTCGACGCCGTCTACCGCGCCGAGATCCATCCCGGGGCGGTCGAGCCGTGCTGTTCCAGGAAGCACATGAATCTCGACCAGTCGGAGATTCTGCGCCGCTGCGATTGGAATTGCGACGGCCAGGTGACCTTCTGCGCGGTCAACGACAAGGACGAGGACGGCTTCGACGACACCGAGGACTGCAACGACAACGACCCGACGATC
>JAGQJP010000803.1 GCA_020430585.1 Myxococcales bacterium
GCGTACGATCGCGGGGTGATCGAGGACCTGCAGCGCCCTCGCTTCGCGGTCGAATCGCTCGTTGTCTCCAGCCGTCCCGCGGGTGAGCTTGAGGGCGACCAGTTGCTCGCTTTCGTGATCATAAGCGCGGAAGACCTGGCCCATCGCCCCCGAACCGACGCGCTCGATCACCTCGAATCGGCGGCTCGCGAAGTGTTGCGGGGTGGTCATTGTCGCGCGGTGTCCCGTTCAGAGGGAGCTGTCGTTCTCGAGGGCGCGACGACACTCGCGGTAGAGGCGGTAGATCGTCCGTAGCGCGCGCCATTCCGACATCGACTCGTTCCACATGTAGGTCTCTTCCTCGATCTCGCCAACGGAGTAAAGGGCGGCGATCGCCTGCGACGAGAACGGGCCGTGGCGTGTATTCTCGCGAAAGAAGTACCACTGGTTGGTGTCGATGATCGCCGTCGAGTCGTCGGGCGTGATCCGCGCCTCCGACTTCAACACCATCGTCGGGATCGGTGCCGAGAGCGCCGCGCGGACCCGGTTGTTCAGGCGCTTGAGGTCCTCGTCGCTCGGATCGACGCGCATCGCCCGCTCGATCATCGCCGCCGCCTTGTCCGGAGCGTTGAGCCGGTCGAGATAGACCGTCGCCAGCTTGCGGAAGACGTCGAGCAGATACCCCGTCGGGGCGCGCTCCTCCTTGAGCAGCCGCTTGACCATCTTGCGGTAGTTGTACTCGAGGTTCTTCCAGTCGCCCCGCGACTCGAGGAGCTTCTCGATCGCCTCGAGGGGCCGCGCCTCCAGCGGATCGACGTTGAGGGCCTTGTTGAAATACCGAATCGCCGAGTCGTTGTCCGAGAGCTCGTCGCGATAGAGTGCGCCGACCGTGAAGAGGCAGTGCACCTTCTTCTCGCGCCGCTGTTCGACGTCCGCGAGCCGTTTCAGGAACGTCACCGCCTGGACAAAGTCGCCGCGCTTCATCGAGATTTCGAGGAGCTTGCCCAGGGCGATGCGCGAGGCCTCGCGCAGGCTGAGCGCCTGTTTGAACGCCGCCGCCGCCTGGTCGAGGTCATGCAGCTTGTCGAGGAAGATGTCGCCGATCTCGATCAAGATCGCATAGCGGCGAAGTCGACTGGTGTTGAGCTCATATAGGCGCCATTTTTGATCGATCGCCCGCAACCACTGCCCGTCTTGTTCGAGCTGCAGAATCTCGGTGGCGATCGCCACCTGGTCCTCGTTTTTCAAACAGTGCCCTCGCTCCCCCCTGAAACGCTCGCCTACAGCATATCACAGCGCTCGGCCCGAAAAAAGCGTCGGGGCGTGTTGCCGAGGCGACGGGAGTATTTTCGATCGTTTGTCCGTCGCGATATCAGTGGGACAGCAGGCTCCGATTGGTGTATCGTCCTCCTCGGGCACGTCTTCGGACGGCGTCAACCGCCAATCGGCGAGGTCGAGGATGCGAATCTGGCTGCTCGAACCGTTCTACGGAGGCTCCCACAGGGCGTGGTGCGACGGGTTGATGCGGTCGAGCGTCCACCAGTGGCGGCTGTTCCAGCGTCCGGCCCGGCACTGGAAGTGGCGCATGCAGGGAGCGGCGATTTCCCTGGCCGAAGACGTCATCGCCGCCGATGGGCGCCCGGATCTACTCGTGGCAAGCGACATGCTCGACTGCGCCACATTTCTCGGGCTTGCGCGCCGTCGACTCGGCGATGTCCCACTGGCGCTCTACTTCCACGAAAATCAGCTCAGCTACCCCTGGTCGCCGACCGACCCGGATCGCGGCTCGGGCCGCGATCTCCACTACGGCTTCATCAACTATCGAAGCGCTCTCGCCGCCGATCGCTTGTTCTTCAACTCGACGTACCACCGTGACAGCTTTTTCGAGGCGTTGCGCGCGCTTCTGCATCGGATGCCCGACGATCGCGGGCTCTCGTCGCTCGATCGACTGACGACCCGGACGGCGGTGCTGCCGCTTGGCCTCGATCTGCGCCGTTTCGACGGCCAGCGCGAGGCGGACACCCGCCACTGGCGGCGTCCGCGGATTCTCTGGAATCACCGCTGGGAGTACGACAAGGATCCCGAGGCCTTCGCCGATCTGCTGGGGACGCTCGCCGAACAGGGCTGTGAGTTCGACCTCGTCCTCTGCGGCCCGCGCTTCGCACGCATTCCCCCGGCGCTGGAGCGCATTCGCAGGGACTTCGGCCCGCAGATTCTCCACGACGGAAGGCTCGAACGCTTCGAGGACTACGCGCGCTGGCTGACGAGCTGCGATCTGTTGCCCGTGACATCGCGCCAGGATTTCTTCGGAATCAGCGTCGCAGAGGCGGTATACTGCGGTGTGACACCCCTGCTTCCCAATCGTTTGGCCTACCCCGAGATCTACGATCCCCTTCGACGGCCCGAGCTCTTCTATCGCGATTTCGACGAGCTCAACGAGCGCCTGGCGTCGCTGATCCGCGCGTGGCATCGGCCGACCAGCGCGGCGCCACTCGCGTCGCTGCTCCTCGAATACGACTGGTCCCGTATCGCGCCGCGCTACGACGAGCTCTTTCGTTCGATCGCGGACGCCGCGCCCGATGGTACCTAACACGGCGGGATCGCGAGCGATCTGGTAGGGCTGTCGACGCAACCGGCGTCTGCCGACCCACAGCGGGCGCTGGCGTGAGATTTGCAACGTCGAGCGCGACGGGTTGCGGATCACCCGGCGCCCGATTGGACGGGCGGAACGACCATCGAAACGGAGAGGCTCGAACATGAACCAGATGGAACCGATCAGCGGAGTCGACATTCAGCTCTATGCGAAGCTCTGCGCGTTGATGAAAGACACCAACTACGACGAATCGAAAGAGATCGCCATCGCCGCCGAGCACGGCGTCGGCGCTGACGCGTGGCGCGCGGCGAAGAAGGGCTGGACGGAACGGATGGCTCACGGCGCACCCGCCCAGGGCCAGGTAGCCCAGGCGTTCATGCCCGTCTATCAGGCGACCCTGGCCGAGATGCGCGGCGGGGGTGAGCCGATGACACTCGAGCAGTTCGCCCGGATCACCCAGGAGATGGGGATGGAGCGGGACGAGGCCGGTGCGAAGCGCCCTCCCGAGACGATCCTGTCTCGCTATGCGCTGTCGCTGAACGATTGGGCCGAGGCCAACAGCTACTGGACGCCACGTGTCAATGACCCGAACGATGTGACGATGCGCCAGCGCTGGGCGACGCTGGTCCAGCAGGAGGCCGACCGAATCCTCGGTATCGATCGTGGCGGCGAAGAGAGCGCGCCGACGCACGCCGCGAAGTCGAGCGAGTCGAGCGGCGGTGGCTTCTGGAGTTTTCTCAAGCGCTGGCTCTGAACGACGGCGCAGCGCCTCGTTGCTGCCCGCGCCCGTTCGTCGTCTGTGGCGCGCCCGCGGTGTCGACGCGCGCGTCAGTGGTGAGCGGCCGCGGCATCGACCCCCGCGTCAGTGGTGAGCGCCTGCGGTGTCGACCCCCGCGTCAGTGGTGAGCGCCCGCGGTGTCGGCGGACAGTGCCGCTCTTCGCTTGACTGGGGCGCGCTTGAGTAGCATCCGAGCGGCAGAGGGGAAAATCAGACTCGCCAGTATCCCGCCCGCGATGGTCACCGAGGCGGCCTGCGGTGTGATCGTCTTGGCGATCCGCACGCCGATGTCGACGATCGCGATCAGCAACGTCAACGGGGCGGCGAGGAGCGCGCTCATCGAGAAGACGTCGGCGAGGGAGAGTCCCTGCCGCAGGTAATAGAGCGTGGGGATGATCTTGGCGAGGAGCATCACCCCGACGACGGCGGCGATCGTCGGAAACTCGCGGGCGATTAGCGAGGGGCTGAGATCCAGGCGCATGCCGACGTGGATGAAGAAGATCGGCACGAAGAATCCGTAGGCCATCGACGCCAGCTTGTGCTCGAGCGCTCCTTTTTCGCGAATCACGAAGGTCAACATCGTGCCCGCGATGAAGGCGCCGAGGAACGGCTCGACGCCCGCGAGCATGCTCAGGCCGACAAAGGCGAACATCAAACCGAAGCCGACCCGCACCCCGAACTCCGAGGGGTCGTCGTGGGCCACCATCCGTTTGAAGGGCGCGGGAAACCACCACAGTGAGGTGCGTAGGACGACCAGGACGATCACCACGGCGAGCACCAGGCCGAGCATCCGCGCGGTTCCGACGACGAATCCGAGGACGTCGTGCGCTTCGTGGTGAATGTGGAAGAAGGAGAGGGCGATGATCGTCACCGCCTCGCCGATCGCCGCCTGGCCGAGCATCGCGTTACCCAAGGGGGTTCCGCCGATGCCCGACTCGCGCACGACGGCGACCAACAGGCCGACGCTCGTCGCGCCCGCTGCCAGTGAGACCCAGAGCGGCCAGCCGAGCAAGCCGCCCGCGACGAAGACGAGCGCGAGCGAGCCGAGGGAGAGCGCAAAGGAGATCAGACCGCGCCGAACGCCCTTGGCGCCGATCCCCCGAAAGTCGATCTCGAGGCCGGCGAGAAACATGAAGAAGGCGA
>JAGQJP010000804.1 GCA_020430585.1 Myxococcales bacterium
AGGGTGCTGTATGAAAAGTCGAACGATCCTATTGCTCTCTTGCGCGACGGCCCTGCTGCTTTCGGTTGGATGCCTCAAAGGACCAGACGGTGAGTCTGGCGGGGACGAGATTCGCCCCAAAGCGACCGAGCTCAAATTGGAAAAGTGGGTCCCGGGCGAAGTCAGTTGGAAAAAGGGCGATCGAACCGATTGGTTCGTCGTCAACGTCAAGGCCGACGGCTTGTTGAAGATCGAGATCAACGTCGACCGCACGGACAAGAGCATCGACGTCGTGCTCACCGACACCTACGGTCGTAGGATCAAGAAGGTCAACTCCAAGCGCGACGGAAAGTTTCATCGCTTTCCCCTACAAGCCGAAAAGGGTCAGAAATACTACGTGATGATCCGCTGCGCGACGACCAAGGACTCGTCGGAGTACAGCATTCGCGCCACCGTGAAAGAAGAGACGAAGGATCCCAAGATCCTGCGTCCAGAATAGGTTTTCGCACGCGACGAAGGTTGCAATGAGCAAATTCAAGATCGAGGTCTTCGGCATCACCGACGTTGGACTTCAACGGGAGAAGAACGAAGACCACTTCGCCCTCTTCGAGGATGAGGGGATCTTCATTCTCGCCGACGGGATGGGGGGCCACAATTCGGGGCAGGTGGCCAGTCGCCTCGCGGTGCAGAACGTCACGACCTTCTTGCGCGAGACGCGTCACCAGCCCGGCGCACAGTGGCCCTACCCGAGCCGAGCCGATCGCGACTTCTACGAGAACTCGGTGGACGTGGCGATCAAGTATGCCAACGAGCGGATCTTCATCGAGTCGATGAAGAAGTCGGAATACGAAGGGATGGGAACGACGCTCCTCGTCGCACTCGACGCCGACGAGAACGTCGTGCTCGGCCACGTCGGCGATAGTCGAATCTACCGCTTCGCGGGTGGAAAGCTCGAGCAGGTGACCGAAGACCACTCGCTGCTGAATCACATGATCAAGACCAAGCAGCTCGATCCGAGCAAAGCGCGGGATTTCAAGAACAAGAACATCATCGTGCGGGCGATCGGTCTCAAGGATTACGTCGAGGTCGACGTGATCACCTTGCCCAAGCGGAACGCCGACTGCTATCTGATGTGCTCGGACGGGTTGAGCGACCTGGTGGAAGATTGGATCATCGCCGAGGTCCTCGGCGGCGAAGAGCCGATGCACGAGAAAGCCAAGACGCTCGTGCGCCTCGCCAACCAGAGTGGCGGCAAAGACAACATCACGGTGATCCTCTTCAAGGTCGTCGACGCTCAGATCCAGGAAAAATCGCGCCCCGTGCTCCGTCCCGTCGAGATGCTCGAACGCAAGAAGCGCAGCGAAGAGAATCTCCAGCGTATCGAGTCCCAGCTGAAGAGCAACCCGATGCCCTTCTTCAACGACATCACGGCCGCGGTCAATCTCGACGACCTCGACATGGAACAGATCGATTCCCTCGAGGACACCTTCACCGACGATGATGACGTCCCGAATCACGGCTCCTCGGGTGGCACCTCCGTCGGCATCGATCTCGGGGCGGCGCTCGAGGAGCAGCTGCAGAGCGTCTCGTCCGTCGACGACCTGAGCGACCCGGGCAACGCCGAGAGCTTCTTCGATTACGCCGCCAACCCCAAGTTCACGATCGAAGAGAAGAAGCAGCTCTCGCGGCCCGATCGCTTCATGACGTCGGTCGATGAGCTGATGTATCTAGAAGCGGTCTTTGGTGGCGTGGTGATCCCCGAGCTCTTCGAATGAGAGCCGAGCGCTTCGAATGAGAGGCGAGCTCTTCGTTTGAGGATGAGCCGCCCCCCGCGGGCGCGGACCCCGCCGTCGCTTCAGTCCCAGTCCAACATCGAGAAACGGTTGGCGTCGTCGCTCGTGCCGCCGAAGGCGTCGGGCTCCTTGCGCCCACTCGCCGGCGCGTTGTCGCCGGGAGCTCCGCTCGACGGTGGTGGGGCGCTCTGCGTCGTGCTCCGCGGTGGCGGGTCTGCCGCGCGGTCGCGCGGGGTATTGGGATTCGCCGCCTCGTTGGTCAAGAGTTGGCGGTCACCGCTGATGTTGACGTAGACGTCGTTGCCGACCACCGAGAAGAGGTTCAGCTCGGGCAGGTCGAGGTGCGCTTTCAGCTGCGCGACGAGCTGCGGAAAGTTGAGATCGCGCAGGTGCTTGGGCGGATCGATCAGCGCGAGCTCCGGCTTGAGGGCACGCGCGCCTTCGAGGACATAGGTCTTGACGACATGGTTGAGCAGCGCCACCAGCTCGTGCTTGTCGAAGCGATCGAACGCTTCGCCCAACTGTTCGACGATAGTCTTCGCGTCTTGGCTCATGCGACTGTATACCTCAGCGGTTACTCGGCGCCAAATCGGCGCGTTCGTGGTTGACGGAGATGAGCCGCGCTCCCGCGAGGTTCACGTTGACCATGTTGGAGTCGCGGAGGTCGACCTTGATCAGCACGGCGTCGGAGAAGTTCGCGCCATAGAGGTTCGCGCCCTGCAGATCGACGTCGATCAGCACCGCGTTCGAAAAGTCGACGTTGGAGAGCGACGCATTTCCGAGCTGCGGATCCGAGAACTCGCAATTGAGCAGGAATGCGCCCGCAAACTTCGCGCCGTAGAGGTCGCTCGACTGGAAGCTGCTGGATACGATGCGCGCGCCGTTGAAGCGAGCGTTCATCAGCGTGGTCTCGAAGAAGCGACAACGGGTCATCGTCGACATCGCGAAGGTCGTCTCGATCAACTCAGAGTTGAAAAAGTTGACGGTCTTGAGCTCTGCGCGCTCGAGGCTGGCGCCACGCATCGACGCGGCATTGAAGTTGATGTTCTGCAGCGCGCTGTGGGCCAGCTTCGCACCAGCGAGCCCAATCTGCTTGAAGGAAATTCGGTCGAACGCGTGATCGCTGAGATCGCTGTGGTTGAGATCGATATTGCGCACCAGGCAACCGGAAATCGCGCGGTTGTTGATGCCCGCGAGCAGCGTCTCGCGAGACTCGTATATGCTCTCCATCGGTGTAATGCCTCGTAATTGCGCCCTTTTGACAACGTTTCGCTATGATAGCACGTCGGATGTCAAATTGCCACATTGGCGCGTCGGCCAGCAGGGCCGGGTCTTCGAGGGATCGGCGACGATGATCGGCGGAACGCAAATTTTTGGTAGACACTTTGTCCTGTTGTTTTGTATACTTTTGAATGCTCAGGTGACTTTTTCCCTAAAAAGATCGGACACTCACAACAAGCCGAGAGAAAGATTCGTGAGTCGCCCTGGCGCACCGCCAGAGCGCGGTATCAGTTAGCTTCAACATACCGGGGGCAAGTGTGGCAAAGCTGTTTTACACAGACGCGGCGGGCAGGGAGCAAACAGTCCTGGTGCGGGAAGGTGACGCGCCTGCGATCGTTGGGCGGAACCCGGGGTGTGCCATTCAGACCAACAATCCGTCGGTTTCACGTAACCACGTGAAAATCGGCTACGAGGGTGGCCAGGTCGTGATCAAGGACCTCGGCAGCTCGAACGGCACGTTCGTCAATGATGCGCCCGTCACGAAAGTTGCGCTGAACAACAACGACGTGATCAAGTGCGGCGATTTCGTCATACGCTTTCAGGACGACGATGGACGGGGTGGATTCACGCCCGCGCGGGACCAGGATCCCTACGCTCAGACGACGGCACGAGACCCGTACGGCGACAGCGGCGGGATCCCCGAGCCATCGCGGACGATGAAGCGTCGCTCGGGCGGTCGTCGCGCGAGCAACGATTGGCGCGGCGCGCTCGATGAGCCAGCACCCGAACCGGCGCCGTCCCGCGCGGACTCGGGGGACGCGGATCGTCTGCGCGAGGAGAATCGCGAGCTGCGGCGCGCCAACAGCGAGCTGCAGGCTCAGCTCGATTCGGCGCGTGCCGAGGCGGATCGCTCGCGTCGCTCGCGCCACTCCTCGGTGAGCGACGATGACCTGCGCGACAAGGACAACAAGATCTCCGAGCTCGAAGCGAAGGTCGTGCGCCACAGCGTCGAGGTCGAGTCGCTGACCGAAAAGTACTCCCAGCTCAAAGAGCAGACGTCGCTGCAGAAGAAGCTGCTCGATGACGCGCGCGGAGACGTGGCGGAACGCGACGATTCGATCAAGGACCTAAAAGAGCAACTGCGCGCCCTACGCGAGCAGGTCGACACGGCTCATAGCTCGACGAGCGAATCGTCCGAGACGATCGCCAACCTCAAGATCAAGGTCAACCAGAAGGAGCGCCAGGTCGAGGAGATGCAGCGCCAGCTCGACCTCTTCGAATACGAGCTCAAGTCCGCTCGCGAAGAGAACGAGGCCATGCAGGCGAGCTTCAACGAGGGTGGTAACGAGGTTTCCCAGCTCGAGCGGCGAATCAATCACCTCCAGGAGGTTCTCAGCGAGAAGGAGAACCTGATCGACCATCTGAAGAACGAGATGCACGAGAAAGAGGTGGAGCTCGAAGATACGCGGATGGGGATGGGCTACAAAGACCTCGAGGAAGAGAAACGCAAGCTGCTCGAGGACTACTACCAACGCGCCCGCGACATCGACAAGCTGCGCGAGCGGATCGACGAGCTCTCGCAAGAGAACCGCCAGAAGACCGAAGAGAACTTCGAGCTGCAGCGGCGCCTCGAAGAGAAGCTCGATCTCGACAACATCGCCGAATACCAACAGGTCAAGCGCGAGATTGAGAAAAAGCACAAAGAGCTCGAGATCTTCCAGAAAAAGATGGACGAAGTCAAGGCCGAGCGCGATCAAGTCCTGGGCGAGTTCTCGCCCGACGAGAAGAAGCGCCTGATCGGCGAGAACGCCTTCCTCAAGAAGCAGAACGCCGCGCTGCAAGAGCGCTGCGAGCAGCTCGAGGCGGGCGGTGGATCGCGTCGCTCGGGCGATTCGGGCTCGAGCGATGGCTCCCTCGAGGAGATTCGCTCCAAGACGATGTCCCTCTACGATCACCTGAACGAGGTGTTGGGCGATTGGCGCAACAACTTGATGATGGTCCGAAACTATGTCAAGGACGTGACCAAGTGTCTCGACGCCTACGGCAAGATCGGAGAGGATGATTTGCCAGCGGACGTTCGTCGGTCCCTCAAGTATCTCGAGCCCGCCGAGTCGATGGAGTCGCTCAACAACATCATTCGCATCGTGCTCAAGGATGCCGACAACCTCCAAGATGAGCTGCGAGCGTTCGAAAACGTCGTCAACCCCTAGCGTTCTAGGCCTTTCCCCCAGATGTGAGGTTTCATGAGCAAGTCCACCATTACGACGCGAGACGAGATCAAAGACCTGATCCGCGCGCGGTACAGCATCATCTACTGCGTCTCGTCCGAAGAGGAGCGCGTCGAAAACGAGCTGACCCAGATCGCCGGTGAGCTGAAGAATCGCAAGCTCTTTCGCTGGTCGGTGACCGAGGGGTTTCATTCGCCGTCTCACAACGAGAGCTACGTCGACATCAAGGACCCGCTCCGTGGACTGGAGTTCATCTCGAACTACGAGGACCACGCGATCTTCGTCCTTCGCGACTTTCACCCGTTCTTGAACAATCCCCAGGTCGCCCGTCGGATTCGCGACCTCAGTCATCAGTTCAAGCACGATCCGAAGTATCTGAAGATGCTCGTCATCCTCGCGCCGCTCTACAAATCTCCGCCCGAGCTCGAGAAGGAGATGTCGGTTCTCGACTACGAGCTGCCGACGCGTGACGAGATCGACCTGATCATCAACAAGTGCCTACGCGGGATCAAGAGTACCGCCAAATTGCGGGCTCGGGAAGACGCGACGCATCGCGAGCACGTGATCGAAGCCGCTCTGGGTTTGACCGCCGTCGAGGCGGAGAACGTCTTCGCGAAGTCTCTGGTGCGCATGAAGGATCTCGATATCGAGACGATCCTCAGCGAGAAGAAGCACATCATCCGCAAGTCGGGGATCCTCGAGTTCTTCGAGGCCAGCGAAGAGTTCTCCGACATCGGCGGCCTCGACATCCTCAAAGATTGGCTGCGCAAGCGGCAGCTCGCCTTCTCCAAGGAGGCGCGCGAGTTTGGTTTGCCGATTCCGAAAGGGATCTTGCTCCTCGGGATTCCCGGTTGTGGGAAATCGTTGACCGCCAAAGCGATCGGCGCCCTCTGGAAGATGCCGCTGTTGCGTCTCGACGTCGGAAAGGTCTTCGCCGGGCTCGTCGGCTCCTCCGAAGAGAACATGCGTCGGGCGATCAAGACCGCCGAGGCCGTTGCGCCGGCGATCCTCTGGCTCGACGAGCTCGAGAAGGGCTTCTCGGGCACCAAATCCTCGGGGCAGACCGACAGCGGCACCGCGGCGCGTGTCTTCGGTAGCTTCATCACCTGGTTGCAAGAGAAGGAGTCGCCCGTTTTCGTCGTGGCGACGGCCAACGACGTCTCGATGCTGCCCCCCGAGCTCTTGCGCAAAGGGCGCTTCGACGAGATCTTCTTCGTCGATCTGCCGACAAACGACGAGCGGGAAGAGATCTTCACGATCCACATCGAGAAGAAGAAGCGCGACCCGAAGGCCTTCGACATCAAGAAGCTCGTCGCGGCGAGCCAGGGTTTCTCGGGCTCGGAGATCGAGCAGGCGATCGTCAGCGGGCTCTACGATGCGTTCTACGCCGCGCGGGAGATCGACACCGAGACGATCGTCAACAGCGCCCAGGAGATCATTCCACTCTCCTACACGATGAAGGAGCGGATCGACTGGATGCGCGAGTGGTCCAAATCCCGCGCTCGCATCGCGTCACCCAAGACGTCGAGCGGCGAGAGCGCTTCCGATGCCGCCGTGAGGCAGCTCGAGCTCTAGGCTCGCTTGCGATTCCGAGCACGACCCGCTACCATCGTACAAAACGCGCGAAGCGAAGGTATCATGTCACACTTTACCGCAGTCAAAACCAAGCTGAAGAACATGCTCTACTTGATGCGTGCCCTCAAGGACCTCGGCTACGTCTACGAAGAGGCGGAGCAGGGCCAGAAGCTCATGGTCAAGGGGTACCAAGGTCAGACGACGAAAGCCGAGCTGGTGATCAAGGCGTCCAAGACCTACGACATCGGCGTCGTCCAGACCGACGAGGGGCTGCAGTTCGTCTCCGACTGGTGGGGCGTCGAGACCACTCGTGGGGTGACCGAAGAGCAGTTCATCAAGGCGGTGACCCAGCGCTACTCGTACCACATGGTCGTCGAGGAGTGCAAAAAGCGTGGGTACACGCTGGCCGAAGAGAAACAAGAAGAGGACCAGACGATCAAACTGACGCTCAGGAGCTACGGCTAATGCACGACCTCAAGATCGAAATCACCGCCGACGGCAAAGTCGAGATCCTCGTCGATGGCTACAAAGGGCCGGATTGCGTGGAGCTCACCAAGTGGCTCGAGGAGCAGCTCGGCTCGGTAGCGGACCGCGAGCTGACGCAAGAGTACTACGAAGAGGCAGAGAAAGAGAAAGACGAGATCAAGCTCGGTGACTGAGCATCGGGCCGCGATTCGCGCCGCACCGCGGCGGCGGCGAGTGGTTCTATGAGTGCCCCCCTCGAGATCAGCCACGTCGACTGGTCGCTCTTTGCACTGCCCGTCGAATTTTGCGACGAACGCGTGCTCCCCGAACATCTGCAGGCCACCGTTCGCACCCACTCGCTCGGGCAACGAACGCGCAAGCGCGAGTTTTGGCGCGCCCTCACGGTATTTCGCAGCGGGGCTCTCGAGTCGCTCAAGAAGCCGCGTCGATTGCGGCAGCGCGCGGGGCAAATCGCCTTCAGCGCCGACGGCCTCGCTTGCTGCCGCGACCACACCGAGTTTTTCCACCCGCTCACGATCCGCAGTCCGATCGAGGCCTTCCTCGAGCTGGTTCTCGAGATCCGGGTCGACGACTTCGTCAGCTTCGCGATCGAGCCCGCGGAATGGACGAAGTTCCCCGATTGGCTGGACAGCCGTCTCGAAGACATCGAGCCGCAGTTCTTCTTGCGTAACATCGCTCGCTACGAGTACGACAAGGATCTGGACATCGTCGAATTCAAACGGGAATCGATCGACAATCGGGAGTGGGTTCGGGCCCTCGACGAGATGCGCACGATCCACTATGAGCCGCCCGAGCTCCTCGCCGAGTGGTCGAGCTATCTCCTGACCGAGTACTTCTTCATGGCGCGCCAGGCGATCTTCGGCCACGACTGGGACGAGACCTTCGGCTACGCCGATCTCAAGAGCCTCGAGAGCCGCCGCAGGTGCGGCAACGACCGGATGTTCCGCCCCACTGACAAGGCCTGGCAATCCACCCATTACTGATGTCCGACGAGATGTCCGTGGGAGCTCTGAACGCTGGGCGTCTCAGTTCGCGGGACCGCAGCTGTAGAGCGTGCCGCCGAAGAGCCCGCCCGCGATGTCGAAGTTGCAGGTCTGGCCCGCAAAGCACTTCGGCGTGATGTCGAACAGGCTGCAGGCGCAGGCGCCGACGACCCCACCAGATTTCACGCACTGCGATCCCGGCGCACAGAACGAGTTCTGATCGTCGCAGAGGCCCGCGAGGCTGAAGCAGAGACCGGAGGCCGTGTCGCACTGGGTCGGGCACTCGAAGTTGAAGCCCGTCTGATCGGGTTGGCACGATGAAACCAACGCCGGATTCGTGAATACCGCGTCGATACCGAGGACGATCGAACCGCAATCGGTGTCTTTCTGGCAACTTCCGCCGGACTGGCCGCCCTGGCAGACGTTGTTGACGCAGGTGCCACCCGTGCAGTCGTTGTTGAAGACGCACTCGACGCATTTTCCGTTGAGGTAGATCGGCAGCGGGGGCGCACAGGGGTTGCCTTCGATGCACTTGTTCTGGGCCACGTCGCAGGTCTTGTTGTCGCTACAGTCCGTCGACTCGACGCACTCGACGCATTTGCCCGTCTCGGGTTTACAGACCGGCGTCGAGCCGCCACAGGTGACGCCCGAGCAGAGGCTACAGGTCCCGCCGTTCGGCTCGCAGACCTTGACCGAACCGTCACCGCCACCTTGGGTGTTGCAGGTGAAGCCGTTCGGGCAGCTGCCCGTGTTGCATCCAGGCGCGCAGTAGCGTGTACCGGTCGAGTTGTTCAACAGGCAGAAGCTGCCGTCGCCGCACTCGAAGTTCTGGGTGCACGCCTCACAGGTCTTCTTCTTCGTCTCACATTCACCCGTATTGAAGTTGCAGGCCTTGGTCGAGTCGCTGCAGCCGGTCTGGATGCAGCCGATACACTTCCACGTCGAGGGTACGCATTGCTTCGAGTCGGTCGTCACCTCGTAGCAGAAGTACCCCGACGGGCAGTCGGATTGTTTCGTACACGCCTTGGTGCAGAATGAGCCCTTAGAGATCTTCGAGCAGAGATAGTTTGCGTCGCCGCACTGGTCGTTCGAGGTGCAGGCCTTACAGAGGTCGCCCGTGACGACGGTCACGCACTCGCCGGTCACGGTGTCGCACGTGCCGCCACCATTGGCTGCGCAGTACGCTTGGGTGCACTTGCAGGTGTGTGTCGAAGCGTCGCACTCTCGGCCGTCGCTGCAGCCCGTAGAGGTCTGACATCCGCTCTTGCACTGATTCGTCGTGGTGTCGCAGTATTGTGTCGACGAGCAGTCGGTGTCTTGATTGCAGCCGCTGGCGCACTTGCCACTCGTGGTGTCGCAGTATTGTCCAACTCCGCAGTCGTTGGACGTCGAGCAGGGCTCCGACACCGAGACGTTGGTGCAGCTTCCGCCCTTGCAGGTCTGCCCCGCCTGGCAGTCGGCTTTGGTCGCGCAGGTGTTGGCGCCCGTGCAGACACCGGACTTGCAGACTTCGCCGCCGCTACATTCGGCGTTCGACGTACAGGTCTTCTGCTCGCTCTTGCAAACGCCGCCCTGGCACTGCTTTCCGCTGGGGCACACCGTCTCGTTGCCGCACTCGGGCTTGCTGCAGTAACCGTTTTCGAGGCAAACTTCGTTGTTGCCACAATCGAGGTACGTGCTGCATCCCTTCTGCTCGCATTTACTGTTGGCGCCGCACACCGTCCCCACTTTGCAGTCGTCGAGCGTCTTACAGCTCGCTCCCACGCCGCCGCCACTCGACGATTTGGAACACTGCACGAGGCCTAACATCGCGACGCAAGCCAACGTAACAAAAAACCAGATTTGTCCCCTCTCTCCTCGCATAGCCCGTAGTCCTCCAGCGCCCAACTGCCGTAAAAGGCAACATTATAGCCTGAGATTTCGGCGGATCAACGAAAAAGCGACGTTTCGCTCTGCCGAGAGCACGGGGGGAGGCCGAGGTGACCGAGGTGAGCGGCGGGAGCTACGCGTCGGGCGTCGATTCAATCGGCCAGTGCGCGCCCGGGGTTGAGGATATCGTGCGGATCGAAGAGCGATTTGATTCCCCGTTGCAGACGCGCCATCTCGGGACCGAGCTCGCGGTGCAACATGTGCCGCTTGAGCTGGCCGATTCCGTGCTCGCCGCTGAGCGTCCCCCCGAGTCGCAGAGATACCTCGAAGATCTCGTCGGCGACGAGGGCGATCGTCTCGTGCGGCGCGTCGTCGTAGAGCAGGTTGACGTGCAGATTTCCGTCGCCGACGTGACCGTAGCAGGCGATCTCGATTCCATGCTCCCGTGCACAGCGGCGCATCTCAGCGACCGCTTCGTCGAGGCGCGAGAGCGGGACCGCGATGTCCTCGGAGTATTTGCGCCCGCGGACACGGGCGAGAACGATCGAGGTTATACCGCGGAGCTGGCGCCAGGCGGCGCGTTCGCCGGCGGATTTGGCGACGTACGACTGGGCCGATTCCGGGATCGTGGCGATCAACCCCCGTAGCTGCTCATCGAGTGAATCTTGGGAGCCATCGAACTCGACCACCAACGCACAGGACAGATCGCCGGGGACCCGCGACTCGCCGAAGCGGCGCAGCGCTGCGACGGACGTCGAATCGAGGAGCTCGAGCATTCGCGGTTGTAGCCCCGCCCGCGTGATCTCGGCGACGGTTTCGAGGGCCGTCTCGAGCGACGGCAGCGAGATCCACACCGTCTCCGCGCCCCCGGGGTTGGGGAGCAGTCGCAGCGTCACATCGGTGATGACCGCGAGGGTTCCCTCCGATCCGGTGAGAAGCGCCGTCAGATCGAGTCCCGAGACGGACTTGCGCGTGCGATGTCCGCTGCGCAAGACCCGACCATCGGCGAGCACCGCCGTTAGGCCATAGACGTAGTCCCGCGTAGGCCCGTACTTGACGCAGGCTGGGCCAGCGGCATTCGTCGCGACATTCCCGCCGATCGTGCAGCCCGTCGCGCTCGAGGGATCGGGTGGATAGAATAGCCCGGCGGCCTCCACGTGCCGTTTCACTTGTTCGAGTGGAGTTCCAGCTCCGACCTGAGCGAGGCGATCACGGCGATCGATCGCTGGCGTCCCGCACAATGCTTCCGTCGACAGCACCAAACCGCCAGGTATCGGAATCGCGCCACCAGCCTTTCCCGTCCCACCACCACGAGGAACGACGGGGATCTTCTGGGCATGGCAGAGCTGCAACAGGCGCGACACCTCGTCGGTGGACCGCGGAAATGCGACGAGGTCCGCATCTACCGGGCGCGCCGTCGATTCGTCTCGCGCGTAGGCTTCGATCCCTGGCTCGCCCGGGCGAAGCAAACGCGTATTGGGAAGAATCATTCGAATCGCGTCATAGATCGCTTCGTCGCTAGTCATGGCGGTCGTGGCGGGGTTTGCAGTGTAATTGTTAGACAAAAAAGGCCGCGCAAGAGCACGGCCCTCGAAAAAACGCTTGACGTGGCGTCAAATGTCGATAATAATCACTCGGCGCTCAGGGTCTTCCTCCGACTCGTCCCGCGGCGGAATGTAGCGCGGCTCGGTCGGAAGCGGAACCTCGAGGTAGGGGCGCTCTTCGTACTGACGGCGCTCACGTTCCTCGCGTTGCTTCTGCTTTTTCAGAGCGTCGATAATGTATGCATCCAGCATAACTTCCCCATCCTGCCGGGGGTCTGATAGTCCTGGCTACATCTACACTATAGCAACGCCCATACCAACAATCAAGATCTTCCGCCGCCACGGTAATTTTCGCGTTCCGAAACGCGGTCTTTGCGCTATTTTGGCGGAGCGCCGCAGACCCGCATCGACAGGGCCTCTCCGGGTACTCTTGTCATAGTTTGCACTTTTTTTCATAGTTGTCCGTCCGCGGGGAGCTTCGCCGCGACCCGCTCGATTCGCTCCTCTACGGCGTCCGAATAGTGCCCCGGCTCTCGGTACATCACGAGCGGCGGGGCGACGATCGGTGGGGAACGGCGGTTCAGGCGCAGCATCGCCACGAATCGATTCGCCGGCTCCTGGGCGAAGGGGTGGACGAAGCGGAGATACTCGATGTTGAAGCGCTCTTGCCGAGCCGTCGCCGTCAAGTCGGCAAAGCGCTCGACCGGATAGATCAGCCAGAGCAGGCCATCGGGTCGCAAGCCGACTCGCGCGGCGCGCATCACGTCGACCATCGTGCACTGCAACTCGTGGTAGGCGATCGCTCGCTCGCCGTTCGGGTTGAGTCGTCCCGCGTTGTGTGCGTAGTAGGGCGGGTTCGAGATCGCGGTGCGGAAGTGCTGGGGTTGGACGAGCGCCCGCAGGTCCCGCAGATCGCCGTCGATCACCTCGATCGCCTCCTCGGCGCCGTGCAGTGCGACGTTGCGCCGGGCCCGCTCGGCGAGGTGGGGTTGGATCTCGACGCCGACCTGGGGAGCGCTGGCGAACAGGCGCCACAAGAGCACGGGCAAGATGCCGTCGGCGCATCCGAGATCGAGGACCGGGGGATCGATTCGCGGGGGCTCGGTCGCCAGGATCAGCGCGTCGATCGCAAAGCGATAGCCGCCGCTGCCCTGAATGAAACGGAGGCGCTCGCCGAACAGTCGCGCTTCACATTCGGTCTGTGGATCGAGCTTCAACGAACACCGAAGATCGCCAGCTCGGTGCGGGTGATCGGTCCGTCGCGTCGCACCGTCGGGACGATGCCGCTGACATCGACGATCGTCGACGGACGGTCACCGGGCGTCGGACCGGCGTCGATGACCCAGTCAACCTGGTCTCGCAGCTTACGGGCGACTTCAGAGATCTCTCGGGGCGGCGGATCTCCGGTAAGGTTCGCGCTGGTCGAGATCAGTGGGCGTCCGAACGAGCGGAGCAGCTGGCGCACCACGGGGTGAGACGAGACGCGGAGGCCGAGTGTGCGCGGTTTGCCGACGAGGGGAAGGATCATCGTCAGCGGACCGGGCCAGAACTGCTCGGCGAGCTGGTAGGCGATCTCCGGCATCGGCCCGACGAGCGACTCTGCGTCTTGCACCGAGTCGACGAGCAAGAGATACGGCTTGTCCGAGGGGCGCCCCTTCAGCTGTCCGATACGGCGATGCAGAGCCTGGTTCAATCCATCCGCGCCAATCCCGTACACCGTTTCGGTTGGGTAGATGATCACGCCCTGATTCTTCAACGTTTCGACGGCATATTCGATGCTCGTGCGCAGATCTAGGCTCGTTCCCACGTTCGCAATACCTCGGCGATATCCGCTATCACATCCGATGGGAGTAACGACCGTTCTCCCTTCCGTTCTCGCGCGCGGTCACCGGCCAGCGCGTGAAGGTGGACGGCGCGCGAGACGATCTCGAACGGATCGCCGCCATACTGTCCGAGCCCCGCACCGATCACGCCCGCGAGCACGTCGCCCATCCCTCCGACGGCCATTCCCGGATTGCCGTCGGTGCAGATCGAGACGCGTCCATCGGGAGCGGCGATCAGCGTGCGATTTCCCTTGAGCACGACGATCACGCCGTGCGTGGAGGCGAGCTCTGTGGCGACGCGATAGCGCTCGGCCTGTACGGCGGCGCTGCTGCAACCGATCAGGCGCCCCATCTCGCCGGGGTGCGGCGTCAGCACGACCGGTCCCTGCGCCGCCGCCAGTCGATCGAGGCGGTGCCGCAAGACATTCAGCCCGTCCGCGTCGATCACGAGGGGCACCTCGCAGCCATCCAGCAGATCGAGCACGATCTCTCTGGCAGCGTCGCTCTGGCCGAGGCCGGGCCCGACGACCACGGCGCTCTTTCCCTGCACCAAGTCACGCTCGAAGCGCATCGTCGCGCCGACCTCGAAGAGCGTAGCGTGCAGAAGCTCGGGCACCATTGCTTCGATGCGGGCGCGGCACGATGCCTCGCTGGCGACCGTCACCAGGCCCGCTCCGGCGGCGAGAGCGCCTCGTCCAGCGAGGAGCGCAGCTCCACTGAATCCGGGGCTGCCAGCGGCGATCAACACGTGGCCGAAGCTACCTTTGTGTGTGTTCGTCTCGCGTGGCATCACAGCTGCGGCCGACTCCGCCTCGCGTAGCCAGTGGTTGTCGAGTTTTGTCGATTCGACGACGAGCCGCGGAATTCCGATGTCGGCAACGATCAGCTCGCCGACGTGCTCGCACCCAGGGGCGAGGAGCAGGCCGAGCTTGGGCAGGGCGAAGGTGATCGTCGCCTTCGCGCGGACCGCAGAGCCCAAAATCTCGCCACTGTCCGCCGCCACGCCCGAGGGAACGTCGACCGCCACGACCGGTTCGTTTCGACGATTGATCGCGTCGACGATTCGCGCGTAGTGACCTCGTATCGGCTTGGTGAGTCCCGTTCCGAACAGGGCGTCGACGTGACAGGCGTCGCGGGGCAACGAAGCGAGCGCCCCGTCGACCTCGGCGTCGGTTGTAATCGGCACGCAGTCGATGCCGAGCTTCTCGAGGATCAGCTTGTTCGTGCGTGCGTCACCGCGCAGGCGCTCGGGTTCCGTGGCGCTCAGGGCGATCACCCAGAGGCCCGCCTCGGTGAGCTGACGGACGATCACGAAGCCATCGCCACCGTTGTTTCCCCCGCCGCAGTAGACGACGATCGGGCGCTCGCGATGGCGGGCGACGATCCAATCGCAGACGGCTCGTCCGGCGTTCTCCATCAGGACCATTCCGGGAATGCCGATCTCTTCGATCGCTCGTCGATCGATCTCTCGCATCTGTTCGGCGGTGGCGACTCGCACGGGGTTTCAGCGCTCCAACATGGCGAGCATCTCGCGGACGGCCTGCTCGAATCCGACGAAGAAGGCCCGGGCGACGATGCTGTGGCCGATGTTCAGCTCTTCGATCTCGTTGATCTCGACGACGTCGGCGACGTTGCGGTAGTCGAGGCCGTGCCCCGCGGCGACGTACATTCCGTGGGCCTTGGCGCGCTTGGCAGCCTCTCGCAGCCGCTGTAGCTCGCGGGCACGTTCGACAGAGCGCCGCGCGTCACAATAGGTCCCGGTGTGCAGCTCGACCGAGTCGGCGCCGACCTCACGACAGGCATCGATCTGCTCGCCGACGGGATCGACGAAGATCGAGACGGTGATCCCGACGCGTCGGAGTTGCACGACGACGCCTCGCAGCTCGTTGCGCATCGCGATCACGTTGAGCCCGGATTCCGTGGTCAGCTCCTGGCGCTTCTCGGGGACGAGGGTAACGACGTCCGGCTTCACGGTCAGCGCGATCGCCTGCATCGCCTCGTTGGCAGCCATTTCGAGGTTGAGGTGGGTCTGCACCGTCTCGCGCAGCACCGTCAGGTCACGCTCCTGGATGTGGCGCCGATCTTCGCGAAGGTGAACGGTGATCTGATCGGCGCCCGCATTCTCGGCGGCCATCGCCGCGGCGACGGGATCGGGGTACCGCGTGCCCCGCGCCTGCCGAATCGTTGCTACGTGGTCTACGTTGACACCGAGTTTGACTCGCATGCGTGCTCCTCGCGATGATCCGGTAGGGGAGACGCCCCTCCGGCCATTTTCAGTTTTGCCTCAGAGGCCGATCTCGTTGCGGAACGCGTCGGCGATCTCGTCGGCGAAGCTCTCGATCCGGCTCTGGTCAGGCCCTTCGAGCATGATTCGGACCTTCGCCTCGGTACCGCTATAGCGGACGACGACACGACCCGTCCGCCCGAGCGCTCCTTCGATCCGAGCGATGCAGCCGTTGACCTTCGTCAGCGTCTCGAGCGGCGGTTTGTCGCGCACCTTGAGATTCACGAGGACCTGGGGCAGGCGCTCCATCACGCGACGGAGCTCGCTCAGCGGCTTCTGCTCGCGCAGCATCACCGCGAGAACCTGCAGGGCGCTGAGAATACCGTCGCCCGTAGAGGTCAAGTCGTGGAAGATCAGATGGCCGCTCTGTTCGCCCCCGAACTCGTACCCACCGCGCAGCATCTCGGCGATTACGTACCGGTCGCCGACCGCCGTCTTGACGACCTGGCCACCGTGGCGCTCGACTGCGATGTCGAGGCCGAGGTTGCTCATCAGCGTCGCGACCACCGTATTCTTCACCAGCGAGCCGTGCTGGAGGCGGTGAGAGGCGACGATCGCCATCAACTCGTCTCCGTCGACGACAGAGCCGCTTTCGTCGACCAGGATGCAGCGATCGGCGTCACCGTCGAGGGCCACCCCGATATGGGCGCCGACCTCCTTGACCCGCCGAGCCATCGCCGCGGGAGAGACCGCGCCGTTCTCGTGGTTGATGTTGAGCCCGTTCGGCGACACTCCGAGGGGCTCGACGTCGGCGCCAAGCTCGTAGAACACCGTCGGCGCGACTTTGTACGCCGCGCCGTTGGCGCAGTCGACAACGACTCGCAGTCCCTCGAGGCTGAGCTCCCGCGGAAAGCTGCGCTTCAGAAAGACGATATAGCGCCCGGCGGCGTCTTCGATACGTCGCGTGCGGCCTATCTCGGCGTCGCCCGCGGCAAAGGTCGCGAGCTGGTCGCCGAGGACGAGCTCCTCGAGCTGCAGCTCGAGCTCGTCGGGCAGCTTGTAGCCCTCGCTGTCGAAAAACTTGATCCCGTTGTCGTTGAACGGATTGTGAGACGCCGAAATTACCGCGCCCGCATCGGCGCGCATGTCCCGCGTCAGGAAGGCGATCGCCGGAGAGGGCAGGGGACCGACGAGCAACGCCTCCCCACCCATCGCGCAAATCCCGGCGGCGAGCGCCTGTTCGAACATGTAACAGGACAGGCGCGTGTCCTTTCCGATCAAGAAGCGGCTGCGATGTTTCGCCTGGCGAAAGGTGTAGGCGATCGACATCCCGAGCTTGAGCGCCACCTCGGGAACCATGGGGTATACGTTCGCTTTGCCGCGGATTCCGTCTGTGCCGAATAATTGCCGTGACATGCTCTTCTTTCTAGCCGCAACTCGTGACAAATGCAAGCAAAAATGCGGGCGAGAAGGCTATCGATCGGCGGGCGGCATCGTCACGTCGCCCTGTCGCGGCGGCAAGGGCAGTGGCCGCGGCGTGGGTCGCGGCTGTGGAATGACAGGCTTGGTCTCGGGTGGAGGCGTCGTCTTCTTGCGAGGGTCGACGACCGTGACCAAGAAGTAGGTTCGCTCGGTGAAGAACTGGAGACCGTCGGGGTGAGCACGGATCACGAGCTGGGCCCGATGCTCACCGGGTTTGGTGAGTTGGTTGCCTTCGATGTAGATGAAGCGCTCGAGCTCGGCGGCCCGCAGCTTGCGGACATCGAGCTCCGGACCCTCGACATAGACGTCGACGCGTTTCGGGCGGGCGCTGCAGATGAAGTCCGGGTTGCAGTTGCGTACGATGACGGCGACGTTGCGGATTCGCGTCTTTCCCACCTTTGGGGTGATCGGGATCGTCACCGAGACCGTCTTGGTCTCGAACTCGACGAAGTTGGTGGGCAGATTCTCGAGACCGATGTTGAGGTTCAGGTCAGAGACGTTACCCGAGAGCTCGATCGGCTGCGTTTCCAGGTAGCGCAGCCGCTGGACGTTCTCTTCGGCGCCCTTGACGACGACGAACGGCGGCTTTAGCTGCGCCGGCCCGCGGACGTAGCCGTTGGGAACCTGGCCGCGAAACTGCGCGCGGACGGGCAGCGTGCGGCGGATGATCTTGCTGAACTGAAGCACGAAGGAGGCGGGAGAGATCTCGACGATCTTCACGCCGGGTATGCGCAGAAGGCGGGCGATCGTGCTCTCTTCGAAGTGGAAGCGGTCGCCATTGCGCCGCTTGGAGATGTCGACCTCGAGCGGCGGCAGCGCCATCTCGTCCAGTCCACGGAGCTTGGTGATCCGGCTGCGGAGCCGGACCTTGACCATCGTCGGGATCTCGCTGAGCCGGTAGCGGCTTTTCTGCCGCTTGTCGATGACGACCACGTCGAGCGTCACGGTGCGCTCGACGACGCGGTCCGCACGGACCAGAACGAAGAGCACGACCGCCAAGACCAAGCTGAGTAGCTTCAACTTGAAGTTGTGCACGAAGATGTGTCTGGCGATGTCGGAGAGGCGTTGTTTCATCTACCTGCTCACGTAATCGTCTGTTCCGTTCGGTCCAGCGTGTGGTCGTCGCGCTCCGGAGGCTCCTGTCCCTCCGCGGCGATGCGGTAAATCGCTTGCAGCTCGGCGCGCAGCGAGTTGGCATCGAGCCCCCGCTTGATCTCGCCGTTCATCGCCAACGAGATGGTTCGCGTCTCTTCGCTGACGATGACCGAGAGCGCGTCGGTCACCTCGGTAATGCCGATCCCCGCTCGGTGACGGGTCCCCAATGCCTTCTCGAGGCTCGGGTTCACGCTCAACGGCAGGAAGACCCCGGCATTCGAGATTCGCCCGTTGCGCACCAACACCGCGCCGTCGTGCAGCGGATTCGAGTACGACGGCAGAAAGATCGAGAAGAGCAGATCGCGGTTGACCGCGGCGTCCAGCTGGAAGGCCTCTTCGGCATACTGCGAGAGGTCCGCCTGTCGCTCGATCACCATGATCGCCCCGAGGCCCTTCTGCGTCAGCGCGGCACAGGCGCGCACGATCTCTTCCATGTAGCCGACGCCGCTCTTGGACGAGCCTCCGGCCAAAAATGGGTTCGCGCCGACCTTCGAGAGGGCCCGGCGGATGTCCTCTTGGAAAATGACGATGATGATGATGATGAACGCGCTGATGAACTTGTCGAGGATCCAGTTCAACGTCGTCAGATTGAGGTAGTCCTCTTTTGAGGCGAAGAAGCCGATGATGATCAACGTCAGCCCGACCAGCATCTGCAGGGCCCGGGTGCCTTTGAGCAGCAGCAGCGTCCGGTAGATCAGATAGTAGACGATCAGGATGTCGAGAATGACCCACGGCCAATCTCCGAGCTTGATACCTCCGAAAATGCTTGCCACCGAGTCCATCATCAACAAAATGCGGCGTTTCGCACCGCTTCCGAAACGTTTACGACTTCCCGCGCACGTCGAACGTTGTGAACGCGCAGAATCTGTGCACCTCGATCAACGGCCATCGCAAGCGTGGCCGCCGTGCCAAACTCGCGATCGTCGACAGGCCGATCGGTCAAGGTTCCGATGAAGGCCTTGCGAGACGTTCCGACGACGACAGCGTGTCCGAGCGACGTGAGCTCGCGCAAATGCTTGAGCAAGCTCAAGTTGTGATCAAGGGTCTTGGCGAAGCCGATGCCCGGATCGAGTAGCAGTTGCTCACGACGCACGCCGTGCGCGACCGCCCGACTGACCTGTGTCAGGAGGAAATCCGCGACCTCGGCGACTACATCCGTATAGGACGCGTACTGTTGCATATCCGCTGGATTTCCGCGCATGTGCATCACGATCACGGCGACCTTCGTCGTAGCCGCGAGGTCGATCATCTCGCGTTCTCGTAGCCCGCCGACGTCGTTTATCATCACGGCTCCAGCGTCGACCGCGCGGCGCGCGACGATCGGCTTGCGCGTGTCGATCGAGACCATATGTCCCGCGCGAGCCAGGGCGTTGACGACCGGGAGGACGCGTCGCAGCTCGATCTCCGCCGGTACCTCAGCGGCACCAGGGCGTGTCGACTCGCCGCCCACATCGAGGATCTCGGCGCCGTCGGCGACGAGTTGCTCGGCGTGTCGGATTGCCGCGTCGCTGTCGGTGAGTTGGCCGCCATCGGAGAAAGAGTCGGGGGTGCAGTTGACGATCCCCATCAGATAGGTTCGATCGAGCTCGACGATCCGCTGTCCGAGGGTCAACGGATGCACCGCCGGGCGATTCATCGCCTGTCGAATCGCCTGCGCTAGAGCGGCCAGGGTCGAATGCGTGAGGCAGAGGTCGCAGAGCTCGCGCAGCGCGCCGCGGGTTCCCGCGAAAACCAGATCGGTGCTGCTCTCGGAGGAGAGAAGCCAGAAGGCGACACCGAATCCAGCTCCCACCGACTGTGCTTCGGTACAAATCGCTGCTGGGACCCCGTACACGACGCCCGTCACGCCCTCGTAGGAACGCAGCTCGTCGCTGCTCGGGCCGCGCAGGCGTGCGGCGACGTCGGCCAACAACCGCTCATCGGCACTATTGACGCGCAGGTCGAACAATCGGCAAGAGATACGGTTCATCCCGGGTGGAGTCTTCGTGTTCTGAGTTGTATGGTCTCGTGCGCTGCCTGGCACTGTTTGACTAGTATAATCCGGGCACTTCTCAGGCGCAAGAAACGAGGCAAATCTCGATGCGGGGATTGACTAGGCGTTTTCGCCCTCGAGCTTCGGCAGGACGGGAATTTTCTCAGCCACGGCGTCATCGGTCTTCGAGGCGGGCGAGAGGCTCTTCGCCGTCGTCGAGGGTTCCATTGTGCCGCCGGCGACTCTCTTTTCCTTGAGCTCCGCGAGGCTGCCACCCTCCATCAGGAAGTCGATTTCGGCGCCCGTGAGCGTCTCGAACTCGAGCAGACCTTCAGCGACCGCGACGAGGGAGTCATGATTGTCCTCGAGGGTCTTCCGTGCGCGATTGTAACAATCGGTGATGATTTTGCGCACGGTCGTGTCGATCTCTTGCGCCGTCTTCTCGCTGTAGTCCATCTGGCGATTGATCTCGCGGCCGAGGAAGATCTGCTCCTCGCGTTTGCCGAAGGTCATCGGACCGAGCTCGGTCATTCCCCATTCACAGACCATCTTGCGGGCGATCTCCGTCGCATGGGAAAAATCGTGGGACGCGCCCGTCGACATGTGCTGGAAGGTGAGCTCCTCGGCGATGCGCCCGCCCATCAGCATCGCGATCTGAGCGAGGGCTTGCTGTTTGGTCAGGTTGTACCGATCCTCTTCCGGAAGGGTCTGCGTGAGGCCGAGGGCCCGCCCGCGAGGGATGATCGTCACCTTGTGAATCGGATCCGAGTGGCCGAGCTTCTTGCCGACCAGGGCGTGCCCAGCCTCGTGATACGCCGTTATCTTTCGCTCCTTGTCACTCACTTGTAGCGATCGGCGGGCCGCACCCATCAGGACCTTGTCTTTGGCTTCTTCGAAGTCCTCCATCTTCACGGCGTCGCGGTCCTTGCGCGCGGCGAGGAGCGCCGCCTCGTTGACCAGGCTCTCCAAGTCCGCCCCCGAGAAGCCGGGTGTGCCCCGGGCGATCGTCGTGAGGTCGACGTCCTTGGAGAGCGGCGTGCGCCGTGTGTGGACCTGGAGAATCTTCTCGCGCCCATTGACATCGGGGCGATTGACCACGATCCGTCGGTCGAAGCGGCCCGGCCGGAGCAGCGCCGGATCGAGGACGTCGGGGCGGTTCGTCGCGGCGATCATGATCACGCCGTCGGAGGACTCGAACCCATCGAGCTCGACGAGCAGCTGGTTCAGCGTCTGCTCGCGCTCGTCGTGCCCGCCGCCCAGGCCGGCACCGCGATGGCGCCCGACGGCGTCGATCTCGTCGATGAAGATGATGCAGGGCGCGTTCTTCTTACCCTGTTCGAAGAGATCGCGGACGCGGCTCGCGCCGACGCCGACGAACATCTCGACGAAATCGGACCCGGAGATCGAGAAGAACGGCACGCCCGCTTCGCCAGCGACGCCGCGCGCGAGGAGGGTTTTCCCCGTTCCTGGAGGGCCCATCAGCAGCACGCCCTTCGGAATTCGGCCGCCGAGGCGGGTGAACTTCTTCGGATCGCGCAGGAAGTGAATGATCTCTTCGAGCTCTTCCTTCGCTTCGTTGATGCCCGCGACGTCGTCGAAGGTCACCTTGCGGTGGTTGTCCGCCAGCGTGCGGTGTCGGCTCTTGCCGAAGGACATCGCCTTGCCGCCGCCGGTTTGCAATTGCCGCATGAAGAAGAAGAAGATCAAGAACAGGAAGATCATCGGCACCCAGGAGCTCAGGATCGAGAGCCAAAAGGAGTTCTGGTCCTCTTTCTTGAAGGTCATCTTGATCTGTTGGCCGAAGAAATATTGACTCGCCGAGTAGGTGATCTTCGGCCCGCGGGTGAAGAATTTTTTGTTGTCTTTCGTGTACTTGCCCGATATCTCGTTGCCCTGGATCTGAATCTCGGAGATCTCCTTGTTGCGAGCCTTCTCGAGAAATGTGTACCAGTTAATCTCGCCGGCGCGATTGGAGAGGGGCAGCGTTTTGTAGATAACGATGAAGAGCAGAATCAGAAAGACCCACAACAGAACGGTCTTGTATGTCTGTTTCAAAAGGTTCCTCCACCGGCGTTTGCGTCGGCCTGTTCGATGTCAACCAAAGGCCGGTGCCGTGTATTCCACTTCAATGTAGACATTACCCGCTGCAAAATCAAGAGGAGGGTTTGACAAACCGGTGGCTTTCCCCTAAGATCTTCGTGTTCTAGCTGCTTGTCATCATTGAGGTTTTATGCGTCGGCTGCTTGTTTTGGCGATTTCGGCATCGGTGTTGCTGGGCTTTGGGTTGCGATCGGTGGCCAACGCGAAGCAGCGTGTAGGCGTCGTCGTGCTCAAAAAGAGCGGAAAGTTCCGCGGCACGGTGATCGACGACCTGCTAGAGGTGATGATCGCGACGGTCTCGGCCAAGGGCCGCTACGAGATCGTGCCGGCGTCTCAGGTCATGTCTCGCCTCGGGCGAACCCCCAACACGTGTATACAGACCACGGCTTGTCTCAAAGGCGCGGCGATCGGGGTCAACCTCGACTTCGTCGTCGTCGCCCAGGTCTCGAAGAGGGGCAATGAGTGGACGCTCGCCGTTCGCCGCGCGTTTTCGGGCGCGTTTGCGACCCAGGAGCTGAGTTATCAGATCGTCGGTGCGTTGCCGGCTCTGCTCAAGGGTTTG
>JAGQJP010000805.1 GCA_020430585.1 Myxococcales bacterium
CGAGGCAACTGCGTTCATCGACACGAGCCGCAAATGGCCAGCGGCGCCACCGGCAATCAATCCCGTGAACTCGAGTGAGAGCCTCGCGTTCGAGCCGACGGGCTTCATGCCCGCCATGGGGCAGGACCAGCACGACGCGCCGGCGGAAGCGACGGCGTTCTTGAGCACGAGCGGCCCGTCCGCGCCGGAGGAGGCCGATCGAACCGCGTTCCTGCAATCGCCCGTGTCTTCGCACGGACCGTCGAACGGCGAGGCCGAAGCGACGATGTTCATCCAGGCCGACGCGCCGCCGTCGAGGCCCGCCGCGCCGCCGCGGCCGGCGTCATCCCATTCACAGCAGGATCTGCACGTCGATCAGGTCTCGGGAGAGGCGACGATGTTCATCGACGCCCCGGCGTCGGCTCCTTCGCGCCCGCATTCGTCGGCTCCGAACACCCAGGGCGTTTCGTCGCTGCCCTCGCGCAACGATCAACCGCACAGCAGCGGTGGCGACCTGCACGGTGACTCGACGCAGATGGTGTCGGCTGTCGACGAGGCGGCGTTGCAGTCGTTTCTGGCGAAACGACAAAGCAAGGGTGAGCAACAGCAGCGGTACGCGGAAGAGAACCGCGGCATTCGCGAGCTGAATCCCGGCGGGGGCACAGCGGTGGTCGGCGCGATGTCCGACGGTGTTCCGCCGATGCAAGGCGGGCAACCGGCGCCGGCGGGACCTCCGCCCGAGTGGGGTCAAATCCCGAAGGTCGCCGCCGACAAGCAGCAGGGCGCCCCGAAAGCCCAGGCCAAAAAGGGCAAGGGGGCAAAAGCGGGTGCACCGAAGAAGAAAGGCGGTGCATTCAAGTGGATTCTTATACTATTGATCCTGGGTGGCCTCGGATACGGTGGCTACTACGCCTACATCACGTGGTTTTAGTCGGAGGTCAGATGAAACGTAGCATCACGATTGTCGCACTGAGCCTCGCTTTGCTTCTGAGCGTCGGCTGCTTCAAGGGACTCGACTGGAAGTCGGGAGGAGACGAATCACGGGCGAAGGCCAAAAAGCTCAAGCTCAATGAGCCCGTGAACGACTCGCTCAATGCTTTCAAGGGTGATCACAATGACTGGCGCATCTTTTCGTTGAAGAAGAAGGGCGCTGTCAAGGTGATCATCGCCTTCGACAACTGGAAGAGCATCAACCCCAAGGTCTACCTGCGCAACGCGTTCGGCGCCGTCCTGGCGAGCTACAAGTTCGATGGATCGCAGCAGGCCAAGGAGTTCGGCCCCTTCATCCTCGACAAGGGCGAATACTTCATTCAGGTCTCGACGGTGTTCGGTGAGAGCGTCTACACGCTGCACGTGATCTTCAAGCCCTACAAGTCCGGCGACACGATCAAGGTCCCCCGCCCCGAGTAGCCGTTCGACGTTCTTGCGCCGCTCCAACCCTCGAATCCACGCTTGGGCAAGCGTTTCTCCGGATTCACCTCGGTCGGGACCACGAGAGAATAGCGCGTCGAAGCGGTCGCGCGAGAGCTGGAGGCTACTGGCAGATGCCGCCTTCGTCCGCAACGCCGTTGCAGTTGTTGTCGATCTGGTCACAGGTTTCGGGCGCACCAGGGTGGACCTGGCTGTTCTTGTCGTCGCAGTCGTCGAGAATCGAGTATCCGTCGCCATCTTGGTCGATGATCTTCGAGCAGTCGAGATCCTTGCCGTCGCAATCCTGGTCGATGCCGTCACCACATTTCTCGGGCGCTCCAGGGTATATCGTCGGGTCGTTGTCGTTGCAGTCGACGTCTTTGGTGAAGCCGTCGCCGTCGAGATCTTGATCGTCACAGAAGGTGATGATCCCGTCGCAATTCCAGTCGCACGCCTTGCGCGCATCGTCGAGCGGAGCGGTCTTGAGAGCGATGTGGCAGCATGGCTCCTTCGCACCCGGGTGGATCTCCGGCCGCACGACCGCCTCCTCCGGGTTCGACGTACACTTGGTCATCTCTTCGTCGTCCGTATAGCCGTCGCCGTCCGTATCGTTTGCGGTGCATCCCGCTGTCAGGCTGCCGTCGCAGTTCTCGTCCACGCTATTGCCGCAAATTTCCTCGGCAAAGGGGTGGATCGACTTATCGTTGTCGTTGCAGTCGTTACCGCCGAACTCCTTGGCGACGAAGCCGTCGCCGTCCTTATCGATTTCGGCGAGCGTGTGACAGAGGTCCTTCGCGCACACGAGTCCTGCGTCGCAGTACTTCTTCTCGATGCAGGCGCCGCCGACCCTCCCGGGTTCGATAACGTCGGGGGTCGTGCTGTCCTGCTCCACCGTGTCGGGTTGAACGACTTGCGTATCGCCGCTCGTTGAGACGTCTCGTGGCGACAGGCGCTTGGGCAGGCACGAGACGCAAAGCACCAGCGTAAGTGCGAGCGGGAGGAGGACCAAGGTCGCGCGACTTGATAGCATTGCAACGATTCCTTTGGAAGTTGCTCTCTTGAGCAGAATAGCAAATCTCGGCAGGGTTTCAAGCCAAAAGTCGGGAGTTGGGACGGCGGGCGGAGGCAAGCAGCCGCCCGCGAGGACGGATGGATTGGAAGTGAGACGACCCGTCTAGCCTTGGTATCGTCGACGAAGAGCCAGGCCGAGGAGCAAGAACGCGAGCACCAACATCGTCGACGGTGATGTCGTCGCGGAGCGCGAGAGCGTACAGCCGCCGCCTCCCTTCGAGGTGGACCCGGCGTCGACGCCGGTTGTCGAGTCGGGGTTGTTCGGGTCGCCAGAATCCGGCGTGACGCCGTCGTCGGTCGGCGTGACGCTGTCGTCGGTCGGCGTGCTGGTGTCATTGGTCGGATTGGTCACGTCGTCCGTCGGATTGGTCACGTCATCGCCAGGATTGCTGCCGTCGTTGATCACGAAGTGGGCGATGTTCGACCAGCCGCTCTTCCCACCCTTCTTGTCGACGGCCTGCACCCGCCAGTAGAAGTCGCCCGCGCCGAGCTTCTGCAGCTCGCCGTTGGTTCCGTACGTGAAGATCGTCTTGGTCCCCGCTTGCGGCTTGACGTACAGGTCGCCGCCGAGCTTTTGCGAGAGGGCTTCGTCGCGATAGAACTGGACGATGTAGTCGAAGGCGTCGCCCTCTGGATCCGAGCTGTTTTCGATGTTGAGGGCGACCTCGAAGACCGTGAGAACCTGTCCGTTGTCCGGAGATGTGGCGACGGGGTTCGTCGGCGGTTGATTGTCGACGTCGACCGTGAAGGACCAGACCTCGGACCATCCGGTGGTTCCGCTGCCGTCACTCACGCGCACGCGCCAATAGTACGTCAGATTCTCTTTGAGGGTCGCCGGGGTAAAGGTCGTCTGGGCGCCGCCGCTCTTGGGGACTTCCTTTCGTTGGTACTCGACGCCGCTGAATCCAGGGTCGGTGTCGATCTCGAACTCGTAGACCAGCGCGTTGCCTTCCGGATCGGTCACGTTCTCCGCCGTCAAGGTCGGGGTCGGCGTGTTGATCGTGATCTCGTTCTGCGGTGAGAGCAGCTTCGGAATCGCCGGCAGGTCGTTGTTGACGCTGACGAAGAACTGCTGCGTCGAGGTCCATCCGCTCGAGAGGCCGTGCTCGTCGAGCGCCTCGACGCGCCAGAAGTAGCGCGTGTCCTCGCTCAGATCGGCCAGCAGCTTCAGCGTCGTGTCGGCGCCCGAACCCTGCGGCACGCTCATGTTGTCGATGATCGTCGTCGAGAAATCCGAGCTCGTCGAGAGCTGGAAATGGTACTGGACCGTGTCACCGTCGGCGTCCGACGAGTTGGAGACCACCAGATCGGGTCGCAGGTTCGTCACGGTCGAGAGATTCGTCGGCGACTTGACCTGGGGAATCGTCGGCTTTTCATTTTGCGCGTTGACCTTGAAGGAGTAGATCGGCGTGCAGTTCGGGCTCTTGCTCCCGTCGTCGACGCAGACCTGCCAGTAATAGACGGTGTTCTCCTCGAGGGCGCTCGGCGTCCAGAAGGTCTTGCCGCCAGCGTTCTCGCTGACCGTCTTCTCCTGTTTGTTCCCGCTGTTGAGCGTGTTGACCGTGTCGATCACGAAGGTGTAGGTCAGTGGATCGCCCTCCGGATCGAAGGAGTTGACGACCGTCAGATTCGGCGTGTTCGTGCCGACCTCGACTCCATCCTGCGGCACGTCGAGCGCTGGAGCCGCCGGGATCGTATTGTTGGTGTTGATCGTGAACGAGATCCCCGCTGACCACTCGCTATAGAGCGAATCGTCGGTGTCGAGCGCCCGCGCCCGCCAATAGTACGTCGTATCTTCGTTCAGCACTCCCGAGGCGACGACCAGCTTGGTCTCGCCGCTCGGATCCTCGGCGATTCCCGCCTTGTCGACGACGATCGAGTTGAAGTCCTTGTCCGTCGCGATCTGAATCTGATACGTCCGCGTCTGGCTATCGGGATCCGACGAGTTGCCGATCGTCAATGTCGGCGTCGTCGTCGGCACCTTCGCCCCATCTTGCGGCGTCTTCAGCGCCGGAACCGTCGGCCCCTCGTCCACCGTATTGTAGAAGAACGAATAGACGCCCGACTCGCTGTAGAGCTCTGGCCCCGTTCCGTCGTAGGCCACGAACTGCACGTAATACACCGTATTGTCGGTGAGCGTCCCATCCGGCGCCTTGCAGGTCGTGAAGCCCCCCGTCCCCTGTGGCACGTTCGTCACCTCGACCAGTCCATCCGTCATCCCCAAATTCTTCGCAAACCGACACGTGTAC
>JAGQJP010000806.1 GCA_020430585.1 Myxococcales bacterium
ATGATCTACGAGAAGCTGAAGAAGACGCACTGGAACAAGACGAAAGCCGCAGACGAGCTCGGGATCTCGCGGCGCAACCTGATCCGCAAAGTGACCAAGTACAATCTCGACCAGCGAAAGACACCCAAGCGAGCTGGCCGAAACGACATCGCCCCATGAAGCGTCCGCTCTACCTGGCTCTCGTCACGCTGATTCTCGCGTCCTGCTCCGTCGAGCGCGACGTGCAGAAGCTCTTCGAGCGCGACGAGAACGCGAAGCTCAGTCAACCGGTCAAGGCCTCAGAGCTCGCCCGCCTCGGTTCGCGGGCGATCCCGCCGCTGCAGATGGCCTTGCGCTCCAACAAAGCGCGCCGACGCGAGCTCGCCCTCGCGGCGCTCGGTCGGTTGAAGGCCACGTCCGCCCTCGATTCGATGGCGGCTCTGCGCTCCGACCCCGCCCCCGAGGTGCGCCGCGCCCTCGCCCTGGCGATGGGTGAAATCGGGGGCCCGAAGGCGCGCACCATCGCCCTCGAGCTCCTCTCCGACAACGACGCCGCGGTACGAGCGGGTGCGATCTGGAGCCTCGGAACGATCGGCACGCCGAGCGAGATTCGCGCGGTCTTGACGACCTTCAAACGCGGGCCCAAGGTGGTCTACCAGATGGCGGTCTGGGCGCTCGCGCGCCTCTGCAAAGGCCGCGTGCCGAACGAGCTGGTCGATCTACTCGACGGGGAGAGCACCGAGCTGCGAGTCGCCACCGTCGAGCTGCTCGATCTCCTCGGGCATGCCGCGGCACGATCGCGCGTCGAGTCGACGGCGCTCTCCGACTCCGAAGAAGATGACGTGCGGCGCCTGGCGCTGATCTTCCTCGGGCGACATGGCGATTTTGGCTCGCTGCGGGTCTTCCTCCGCTTCAGCCTCGCCAGCGTCGACGAAGTACGGATGACGGTCTACTACGGGCTCGGACTGCGCAAGGGTAGCCTCGCCGCCGCTGCGCTCCTCCTTCGTGGCCTGGACGAGCCCGACGAGTGGCGTCGTGACGTGGTGACGCAGACTCTAATCGAGCTCGTCGGCAAGGACTTTCGCTCGGAGAAGAAGGCCTACCGCTCGTTTCTCCTCGGCACGGCGGCGAAGCGAATCACCGCCGAGGGACACGACGAGCGGCAGCTCGACGCGCTCGCCGCCCGGGCCTTACTCGGTGACGACCAAGCCTTGACGCGCCTGTTCGCTCTCGCGCCAACGCTCGATCGGCGCCATCTCGCCGCGGTGCTCGAGGTCGCCCTCCACGCCCCAACGAAGAAGCCGAAAGACGAGGCTCTGGCACGCCTCGCAGCGACGCTGCCGAAGGGCGCGCTGCGCAGCCTCTTCGAGAGCCTCTCCCAGAGCGACGCCGCCAAGGACCTCCCGCGCCTCGTCTCGCTCGGTCTCCGATCGGCAGACGCGGCGATCGTAAAACCCGCGCTCGCCGCATTCCGTCGCTCCACGAGCGCGATCGAGAGCACGTGGCTCGACGCCCTCGAGATCCCCACCCGTCGCCCCGAGCTGACACCATCGGTCGTGCAGGCCCTGCTCGCCGTCGGACGCTCGAAGGCCGCGCGGCTCGTTTCGCTCCTCGACAAGAAGCTCAAACGCAGCAAAGACAAGGACCAGCGCGAGCTGTACCTGACGCTCGTGGCCCAGCTCGATCCCCGCGCCGAGAGCGCCGAGGCGATCCTCCTACGCGAGCTCCAGCGAGGTCCCGACGAGATCCGCCGAATCGTGCTCACCCTCGCCCGGGGCTTCGGCCGCAAGCTCGGCCTGGCCCGCGCGGCGCTGCGCTACCTCGACTCCGAGAACACGCGCCTGGCCGCGGCAGCCCTGTTGCTCTTGAAGGCGGCGACAGGCAAGAACCACCCCAAAAACGACAAAGAGGCGTGGGAGAAAGAGCTCGCCGCCCCCTAGCGCGGCGCCTCGACGAGGATCGCTCAGACCTGGAACTTCTTCGGGACGCGCTCGAAGGGTTTGAACTCGAAGTCGTCGGGCTTGACGATCAAGACCGGGCAGTGGGCGCGGCGAACGACGCGCTCGGCGGTGCTGCCGAGAAAGATGTGCTTGATCCCCGTGTGGCCGTGGGTCCCCATCACGATCAGGTCGCAGCCCTCTTCGTGAGCGAAGCGAACGATCTCGATGAACGGCTTACCGCCTCGCACGTCGACCTTCACGCGGCGTCGATCGACCTCATCGAGCCCGCCCTTCTCGAAGAGCTCATTGACGCGATGCTTGACCCCCTCTTCGAGCTGGGCCAGCTCGTTGGCGGCGATCTCCATGTGCTCGTGGCTCGAATCGAAGGTCGCCATCGGCTCCTGCACGAGCAACACGAAGGTTTCGGCGTCGAAGAACCGTGCGTACTTGAGGCCGACGTAGAACGCCTTGCGCGAACAATCACTAAAATCGATGGGAACCAGAACCTTCTTGACGATCACATCCATGGCTGCCGTTCCTCCTGAACAGCGTCAACGCTTTTCCACCGCGAGCAGGCGCTCGACCCGGCGCCCGAACTGTGTCGAGCGCCGTTGATGAACGGCCCAGTCTCGCTGTAGATGACGCGCGACGGCGCGCAACCGGCGTCGCAACCGACGCACCTCGCTGAGTTTCTTTCTCGCTACCCGCCGGATCTCGCGGGTCGAGTCCGGGTCTTTGAACGTTGGCAGGATGACAGATTTCTCGAAACGAATCAACTCGTTTTCGAGGCCCTTCGTCACCTTCCGCCACCTCTCGAGGTCGCGCTCCCGTCGAATGCGGTCCAGACGCAGCAGCACGCGGAGCTCGTCAGCCAGGGCCAAGACCTGCCGCAGCGAGAGGATCTTCGGTGAGCGACTCGTGAGCGCGGCGAGATGTCGCTCGGCCTGACAGCTCTGCAGCCCGAGCTTCAGGCGGCCGAGCTGTCTGGTTCCCCGACGAAGGGCTTCGCTGCGCCCACCCTTGCGGCCCTCGCGCGCCAGAAACGGCGCGGATTTTCGCACGCTCTTCGGCTTCTCACCGTAGCAGCCGCGCGCCATCCGCAGGAGCTCGTCGCGCTTGACGCCTTGCCCGACCGCGTGATCGAGCGCCCTTCCCAGACGCTCGACCCAGAGCTTGTCGATCCGCCAGATCTGGCGCAACGTCTCCTGGTGCTGTTCGGCCTCGCGAATCTGGCGCTCGGCCCGCTGGAACGGCGTCGGGGTCGGCGGCTTCGGACGGGGTTTGGGGCGGACGACCGGGCGAGGCGTCGGTTTTGTGACCGTGCGCGGCGCGCTGCAGCCGACGGTCGCCGAGACGAAGACGAGGACGGCGATCGAGAGCAGCCGGAGGCGGCGATCGGCGCGGTGTGCGTGGCGAAGAGCTCCCATCTTCGGCCCCTACACCACGCCCCGATCCGCGAAGGACAGCGCGTGGTCGATCATTCCGAACCCCTCGGCGAGCTCCTCCTCGTTGATACACAGCGGCGGCACGCAGAAGATCCAATTCCAGCGCACGAAGGTGTAGAGCCCCTGTTCGCGCAAGCTCTTGGCCACGTCCGCCATCACCCCCATCTCGCTGCCCTTGGCATTCCACGGCGCCATCGGCTCGCGGGTCTCGCGGTTCTTGACGCACTCGATCACCCCGAACAGACCGATGCTCCGCACATCGCCGACCGACGGATGTTTGCGCTTCAGCGTCTCGAGCCACTCGCTCTGGACCTGGCCCATCCGCTGGGCGTTGCCGATCAGGTCTTCATCGCTGTAAACGTCGATGCAGGCGAGCGCCGCGGCGCAGCTCATCGGGTGACCGCTGTAAGTCAAGCCGCACCAGAGCGTGTTGTCGTCGAAGTGGCGCGCGATCCAATCCCGCACGACCGTCGCGCCGAGGGGCAGGTATCCGCTGGTCAGCCCCTTGGCCATGCAGATGATGTCGGGCACCACGTCGTAGTGGTCGATGCCGAACCACTTGCCCGTCCGTCCGAACCCGCTCATCACCTCGTCGCAGATCAGGACGATCCCGTATCGGTCGCAGATCTCTCGCACGCGCGTCCAATAGTTCGCCGGCGGAATGATCAGACCGCTCGAACCCGTCACGCCCTCCATCAACACGGCGGCGACGTTCTCGGGCCCTTCGAAGCGGATCACCTCCTCGAGGTGCTGCGCGGCACGCTCACCGCAATCTTCGGGGGACGTCGAGTTGAAGGGACAGCGATAGTAGTAGGGATCGAGGACGCGCACGACCCCGGGAATACCGGGCTCGACGGCGAGGCGTCGCGGATCGCCCGACGCGGTCATCGCGCCCATCGTCGCGCCGTGATACGAGCGATAGCGCGTCACGATCTTTCCGCGCCCTGTGACGAGCTTGGCGATCTTGATCGCGTTCTCGATCGCCTCGGAACCGCCGAGGGTGAAGAACGCCTTCGAGAGATCCCCGGGCGTGATCTCGGCGAGCTTCTGTCCCAATGCCGCCTTCACGCGCGTCGCCATCCCGGGATAGGCGAACACGAGCGCGTCGGCCTGAGCCTTGATCGCGGCGATCACCTTCGCGTTCTGGTGGCCGATGTTGACGTTCATCAGTTGGGAGGCGAAATCGACGTAGCGCTTGCCGTCGAGATCCCAAAAATGAACGCCGCGGGCGCGGTCCATCGTGATCGGGTTCACGGTGCCCTGCGCCGCCCATGAGTAAAATACGTGCGAACGATGCAGATCGACCACTTCTTTGGCGGTCTCGGGGAGCCTCACCATATTCCTCCTTCTCGTCTCCGGCGATCAGGCCTCGAGCCAACGGCGCGCCGTGAGATCAATGGTTCGTATCGATGTTTCGTCGGACTCGTTCGCCGCGACGACGATCGCGCAGCCGTCGGCGGCCGAGACCACGATCGACCGCGGAATCCAGCCCTCGCCCAGTGAGAGATCCTCGGCCTTCGAGAAATCCGCGGGACGTAGCAACTGCACGCCACCGAGGCCCTCCTCGCGATAGCCGACGAGGAGCCGCGCGCCGCTCGTGTCGAGGGCGAAGGGGGCGGTGATGCGCCGTTTCGTGCCGACCAGATGCTCGGGTTTCGAGCTCTGGTAGAAGAGAGAGCGGTCCTCGCGAATCACCATATAGCCATAGGCTTCGGGGAGCACCTCGCCCGTCAGCGGGTTGGCCGAGCGATAGTTCAGGTGGAGCCATCCGCTCTCGGGATCACGCGCCGCCCACTCGACGGTCGCCAGATCGTCGTAGACGTCTTCGTAGAAGTATTTCTCGCCGAGGCGCCCACGGGAATCGAGGGTTGCCAGGCTGAAGAATCCGGGGGTGAGCCCGCGCTGCAGATCGAAGAAGCGGCTGACGAGGTAGCGCGCCTCATTGGCGATCGGCGTCAGGTGATAGAGCCCGTAGCTGTAGTCCTCGAGCGCCTGGACACGGCCGTCGAGCAGCCCGACCGAGAGCAGACGCGAGGGTCGGCGGCGCTCGGTGCTCGTGGAAAGCAGCGTCAAGGCGGTCTCTCCGAATGCCGGCGCGCAGAAGAGATAGGCGCGCCCTGCCGAGAGCTCAGCGGAGAGATCGATCCGATCGACCCAGTCGGCGCTCTCGTCGCGCAATCGGATCACGTCGACGGCCCGCGCCTTCGGGTCCAGACGAGCGACGAGCGTCGCTTGCGGCTCGTCGAAAACGGCGATCGGCGTCGCCATACCGATCGGGCCCGCCGATTCGGGGAGGACGAAATGTGCCTCGACCCGCAACGACGGCAGCGCTGCGCGAACGATTCGGTCGCCCCGGGCGACGAAGAGCCGCCCTCGCGAGGTGGCGAGCTGCACCCAGCCCGGCTCCAGCTCGAGGCGCGCGAGATCGATCGCTCCTGTCCCCTGATTGGCTCCAACGGGCAGCGCGCGCAGGGCGAAGCGCTCGTCGATTGCGCCACGGACGCGCTCGTGAAGCGCAACGAACGCCGCCTCTTCGGCGAACTCCGCCGCCTGCGTCGCGAGCAGTCGCCGCGCCCGAAACCACTGCTCCTCGGCGATGCGGTCCCGAATCAACTGCAGAGCGGTGGAACGCCGTTCGCTGCGCGCTTTCTCTTGGCGCCAGAGCTCGCGCAGCTCAGCGCTCTCGGAGAAGTCCCCACCCCAGCGTTTGACGGCGAGCTCGAGCTTCTCGAGCGCTTGGTCGTAGTCACCTTCGCCGCTGGCGCGACGCGCGTCATCCAGCGCGCCGGCCGCCTCCTGTTGCCGACGTTCGCGCTCGACGCGGGCGAGGGAGGCACTCAAGGCCTCGTAGGGCGCAAATCCCCGCATCTGTTTGCCGATCCGCTCGAGATCTGCCGCCGAGGCCTCGCGACCGAATTCGACGTGCTCGGCGATCCGAAACAGGCGGCCCAGGCTCTCTTTGACGCGCTCGACGTCGAGAGCGCCGAAGTGGCGATAGGCCGCCGATGCGAGCCGCCAGAGCGGATCGACGTCGGGGTCCCAGTCCCGCAAGAACTCGGCATGGTTGGGCACCGCCAGGGCGCGGAGATAGGCATCGATCGCCCCGTTGACGTCGCCACCGACCACGAGCTCGAGCCCGGCCTCAAAGGCCGTCTGAGCACGCGTCGCACCCAGCTCCGCCTCGAGCGCGGCGAGCTCCCGTCGCGCCTCGTCGTTCTCTGGGTCGAGCTGCAACACTTTGCCATAAGCGCGCTGCCGCCGCTGCGGCTCGCGCTCGGCGCGCGCCGCGTCCATTGCAAGCGCTAAAGCATCCGCGCGGTCTCGCGCCTCGAGCTGCTCGATGATCTCCGTCGCCCGCGGGTGGCGCAGTCCCTGTTCGTGCATCGCAGCGATGATCGCCCGCGCCTCGGTGGGATCGCTCTCTACGAGCGCCTCCGCGCGCCCGACGTAGCTCGACGCCTCATCGTTGAGGTGAGCGAGCGCCTCGTCCGCCGCGCGCTGGTAGGCAGGATTGGCCGGGTTCGAGCGTTGGGCGCGGGAGAAGCACTCGAGCGCGCCTCGCAGGTCGCCTCTCTCTTGGCGAATCTGGCCGAGATAGAACCAATCGTCCGCCTCCAGCGTCGCCTCGGCCAACTCGGCGTACTGCTTCTCCGCGCCCTCGGGCGCTCCGCTCAGATAGAGCGCCCGCGCGAAACGCAAGCGCAGAACATCGCTACCTCGCAGCGCCTTTTGCCGCCCCTCCAGACAGACGACGAGATCGTCGTACGCTGCGTAGATCTCGAAGAGAAACCGAGTCAGCTCCAACAGTGTCGCGACGCCATCGTTGAGCTCAACGGCACGGCGATAGAGCGCGACGGCGTTTTCGTAATCGTAGTCCTCTTCGGCTTGACGAGCGTTCGTGAGGCAGGATTCCCAATCGTTGCTTTCGTGAGGCATGCTCAAACATCTCCGGCTGGTCACCGTATTGTATAGAATACGCCCTCGGGCGCAACCCATTTCATTGACAAGGATAACGTGAAGTTGCTAATCTTGAAGGAGATCTCCACCGATACGAAACCGTTGGACAGGCCGATTCGGCTACTGACCGTTACGAGGAAGGACCGCGTGTCCGAAACGCAAAAGACGATTCTGATCATCGACAAGAGCTTCAAGGCGATCGAGCTTCAGGATCGTCTCGAAGCTCGCCCCTGGACGCGGTTCTTGATCGAGACCCAACCCGAGCGTGCGATGACCCAGATCAAGGCCGGACCGGATGTGATCTTTCTCAATCCGCGACAGCTCTCGATCCAAGACCAGGTGATCCTCGACAATTGGCGCCGGTCGAGCGACTGGCTCTCGACGATACCGCTCTATCTGCTGGTCGACTCGAACACGGTCGTCAGTGAGAACCTGCGACAGATCGCCGACGGCGAGTTTCGCAAGCCCTTCAGCTGGAGCCAGCTACTGGACGTCGCCTTCCAGGCGCTCGATGCGCCCCTTCGCCGCAACATCCGACACGACGTCGAATTCACCCTCGAGGGCAGCACGGACGAGGGCCTGCTCTTCAAGGGCCGGGCGTTGAACATCTCGCAGTCGGGGATCTTCTTCGAATCTGACAACCGGCTCTCCCTCGACGCTCTGGTCACCCTGCACTTCCTCGTGCACGACCGCGGCGGCGTCTTCGAGCTCGAGGTTTGCGAAGTGCGCGCGGCGCTTCGCCGTCATCGCACGCTCGACGCCACACGCCAGGGCTATGGCGCCGAGTTCATCGAGCAGACCCACGAGCAAGAAGCTCAGATCGACGCCCTCCTCTCAGCGATTCTCGCCTAGCCGCAAACCGACTCCGACGCGCTCCCGCGCCCTCGCGCGCGACGGAAGGGGCCGTTTTTTTCCTCAAGTGCGCGGCGGGATCTGCCGATAGCCCATATATGAATATGACGACTTCTTGGAGATTGCCGGAATGGCGCGTCGAAATCTGCAAGGTGTCGGCTTTTCAGCATCTTTTTCGATTGACTTTCTTGTGGCCCGCTTCTAAAATAGAATATGCTTGGGTTTTTTATAACCAGGAGACAGCAACATGGCACGTAAACAGACAGCACCGCAATTGCCGGTCAAGTTGCCGAATACATTTTACTGCCGTGCCAAGCGACGTCGCCTGACATACCAGAAGTGCCTCGACGACTACGTCTCGTACAATGCGTTCACCGTCGAGAAATCTGTTTGTTACCGATGTCCGCAGGGACTGCAGAATCGCAAAGCGTTCGCGGGGAGCTAAAGGCGACGTTCAGCTAGCGCAGAGCCTCACGCTAGGACGATTTTCTCGGGTCTGGCCGCTCAGAGCGACGAATTCATGACCATCCATTCGCCCTTCGAGTTCTTCTTCAGCAATATCGGTGTCGGATTCTCTTTGGTCTTGTGCTCGATGAACAGCTTGCGGTAATTCTTCTGATCGGCGTCCCAGCGCTTGATTTTGAAGGTGAACTTCGAGGCATCCTTCAGATAGCCGCGATAGTGCTTGCGCAGACGCGCCCAACTGAAACGGCGCCAATTCGAGTAGGCGAGCTGGTTGTGGGCCGTGTCGGGATGGAGCATCTTCTTGAAGGTCTCCCACCCTTTGGCCTCGTCCTTCTCGGCGGCCGCTTTGAACACGCGCTGTACCACGTCTTCGGGCGTTCCGGGCTTCGGATTCTCGACGGTGATCCCGCCGAACTTGGCGCGATACTTCTTGCATCCGCCGATCGATAGTGCGGTGATAGCCGCGAGCAGGACGACAAGTGCCAGTCTGCGATCGAACATCTTCCCCACCTCCATGGTTGGTCGTCGTGTAAGGCTCGGCTCAGGCCGAGACTTGAATCGTGCGCTGCGCCAGATCGAACGACAGCTCGCCGTCCCGAACGTCGATTCGAACGAACGCGTGCGCCGCCAGTTTCCCCGCGAGAATCGCCTCGGCGACAGGCGCTTCGATCAGCCGGTTGATCGCCTGGCGCATCGGTCGCGCACCCAGTGAAAGGTCGAAACCACCGTGATCGAGGACGTACTCGATCACCCGATCGCTGACCTCGAAGGCGATCTGTTTCTCTCGTTCGAGAGTACGCGACGACTCGCGCATTTGTAAACGCGCAATCTCGTGGATCTCGTCGCGCGTGAGGGCGCGAAAGACCAGTTTCTCGTCGATTCGGTTCC
>JAGQJP010000807.1 GCA_020430585.1 Myxococcales bacterium
ATGTCGGGCCGCCTGCCGAAGAATCCGAACGTCTTTTTGGTCGACAAGGGAGAGCGCGGCGTCCAGAAGGAGACGATCGGCGCTGGGGATTACTACGTCAACCCCTACGTGCAGCGCATCATCCCCGTCGACATGCGGGCCCACAAGCTCGAGATGGTCGGCGCCAACGGAATCTCCTTCCCCTCGAGCGATGGCTTCACGATCACGATGGACGGCACCGTCGAGTGGTACATCGACCGCAAGCGCGCGCCCCGCGTCTTCGTCGAATACGTCGACGCCAACGTCCTCGGGCGTCCGACGCGTGAGCGCCTGCGGCAGGTCTCCAAAGACGTGATCCACAATATCGTGGACAAGATCATTCTGCCCTACGCCCGGGCGATCAGCCGCATCGAGGGTTCGGAGTACCTCGCCCGGGACTTCATCTCGGGCAAGACGCGCCAGAAGTTCCAGGACGACTTCCTCAAGGGGATGCAGCACTACTGCAGCACCCGCGGGATCATCATCAAGTCGGCGCTGGTCAAGAACGTCGTGCCGCCTGCGGGGATCGTCAAGCCGATCATGCAGACGGAGATCGCGATTCGCCAGCGCGAGAAGTACAAGCAGCAGATGGAGCGCGAGAAGCAGCAGAAGCGCCTCTCGATCGAGAAGACGCTGCAATCGCGCGCCAGCAAGCTCAAACAGGCCCAGGCTGATGTCTCGGTCTCGATCACCAACGCCAAGAAGGACAAAGAGGTGGCGATCATCAACGCCAAGAAGAAGCTGCAGTATGCGCTGCTGCAGCTCGAAGCGGCGAAGAACCAGGCCTCGATCATCCTCGCCAACGGTAAGGCAAAGGCGGACGTAATCCGCTTGCGCAACAAGGCCAACGCCCAGGGGTTGAAAGAGGCGGCGAGCGCCTTCGGTAATGGGCAGGCGTACGTGCGCTATCTCTTGTACCAGAAGCTGGCGCCCAGCTTTCGCTACATCCTCTCGAACACGGACGGTCCGTTTCTCAACATCTTCAAAGAGCTGACGAAATAGGAGGGAGAGATGGAAACGCCGTCATTCAACAAAGCTACGCTGATTCGCGGGATCGTCCTCGCGCTCGTCGTTCTCCTCGGGCTCTATTTCGTCCTCTGGCGCTGGATGTTCAGCCGGATCTACGTCGGACCGGGAGAGACGTTGATCTTGAAGGCCAACGTCGGCAAGGACAACCCCGATCCGATCAATCTGCAGGTCGTGCCCAACGGGTACAAGGGCGTCTTGCGGGACGTCGTCGGCGAGGGGCGCCATTTCTACAACCCGCTGACCTACTCGCGAACCGTGGTTCGCAATCTCGTCGAGATCAAGTCCAACGAGGTCGGCATCGTCGTCTCCAAGAGCGGGAAGCCGTTGCCAAACGGGGTCTTTCTCGCCGACACCAACGACTACAAAGGCGTCCTTCGGGAGCCGCTGACGCCTGGGCTCTACCGCCTCAATCCGATGGCCTTCCAGGTGATCAAGGCGCCGGTGACGGTGATCCGACCAGGGTACGTGGGCAACGTCACGGCGCTTCACCCCGACCCGAAACACGGCGTCAAGAATCGTGGGATCTTGCCCACCGTCTTGCAGCCCGGGCGCTACTACATCAATCCCAAGGCGTATCAGGTCGAAGAAGTGGAGATCGGCTATCGCCACCTGAAGCTCGCCGACGTGACCTTCAAATCGATCGACAGCTTCGACATCAAGCTCGACATCACCGTCGTGTGGGGCATCAAGCCGATCAACGTACCGAAGATCATCAATGAGCTCGGAAACATCGACGACGTGATCGCCAAGATCATCACGCCTCAGGTGAACACGATCGTGCGCATCGAGGGCTCGCGCCATCAGGCCCAGCAATTCATCGAAGGCGACGCTCGCAAACGCTTTCAGGAAGAGTTCACGGCGAAGCTGAAGAGCGTCTGCGCCTCGAAGAACATCGACATCCTGATCGGGCTGGTGCGCAACATCGAGATTCCCCTCGCGATCCGCGACCCGATCAACCAGTCGAAGATCGCCGCCGAAGAGCGGACGATGAAGTCGGCGATGGGCAAGACCCAGATCCTGCGCAACGCCCTCGAAGACCTGACCGCCGACGTCGTCAAGGGGGTGCGCGAGACCAACGCCGAGACCGAGAAGATGATCGCCCAGATCCAAGCCGATGGCGAGAAAGAGGTGCTCAAGACCAAAGGGGAGACCGAGGTCGAGGTGGCGAAGATCATGAAGCGCGTCGCCGAGATCGAGGCGAAGATCAAGCTCGTCAAGGGTGGCGCACAGGCTCAGGTGATCGAGATGCTGCGCACCGCCGAGGCCGACGCGTTCACGCAGTTCGTCAAGGCGCTGGGCAGCTCGAAGGCGCTCTCGGGATACATCTTCACCAAGAACCTGCCGAAGAACCTGAAGATCGAGATGCGCTACTCCGGCAACGGCACCTTCTGGACCGACCTGCCCCCGGGCAACGACGCGCTCAAGCGGGGGGCGACGCTGAAGATTCTCTCGAAGTAGGACCCGCTGATGCTCGGTCCCGGCACCCTCGTCCGTCAACGGTACCGCATCGAGGCGCTCCTCGGCGAAGGCGCCACGGCGCAGACGTTTCGCGCCATCGACGAGAGCGAGGGTGGGCCGGCGCTGGCGCTCAAGGTGCTGTCGCTACAACAGGTGAGCAACTGGTCGATCGTCGAGCGTTTCGA
>JAGQJP010000808.1 GCA_020430585.1 Myxococcales bacterium
CGCCGCGAGCAGCGGTCCCGAGCGTACGGGCCGGCGAAACGAGTCGATCAGCGCCGCCCAACCGACGTCGATGGAGAGGGCTCGATCGAGGCGAAACAGATAGAGCACGGCCGCGCCATCGCGAAGCTCGAGACGTAGATGGGGATTGTAGAGCAGCGACGCGGGAAACTCAGGCTCGGGAAGCTGATCACGACCGCCGGCCAGCTCGGCGCCCATGTCGAAGCGCGAATAGAGTGTCCCGCGCAGCTCCCGCAGCTCGCCGATGTCCAGCAACCGTAGGTTCGCCTCCTCCAAAATGTCGATGATCGTTCGTTGCGCTCGGGTCGACATCGCTCGCCGCCTGCCCGCCGGCGAACGCAGGCCCTACTTGCCCTTGCGCCTCGCCTCGGGAAATGCTCGCCAGATCCGAATAGAGAGGAACAGCCCAATGAGCGCGAATGGAGCCAGGAACACGGGCCACCACTGCCAGCTCACCTCGGTAATGTAACCGAGTGAAATCGATTGTAGCCCGGTTCCGAGATATACGAAACCATCGATCGCGCCAACCGCCGTGGCGGCGCCCCGGCGACCGCCGAAATCCATCGTCGCGGTGCCCGAGAGCATCCCGTGCACGCCGATCACGCAGAAGGACATCAGGATCACGATCACGCCGAGCAGGTAGTTGAGCTTCAGGCTGAAGATCATGGCGCTCGTAAAGACCACCATCGCGCCGTAGAGCAACGCAGCCGAAGGACCGCGACGTGAACCGAAGAGCTTGTCCGAGATGAAACCAGCGCTCATCCCGCCGTAGACGCCGGCGACGCAGAGCAAGAGGCCCCAGTTGTCGGCGAAGAAAAAGCCCTTCGACGAGCCGAGGAGCCGCACGAGCCACTCGCCATCCGCCAGTTGGACCAGGTGCACCTTCACCATCGACGCGCCGACGCCGACCTGTTTGAGATAGATCAGGTACCAGTGCATCACGCCGTTACGCAGCACGCCGGAACAGAACTCGATCGCCGCGACGGTGAGGATGATCGGATTGGTGAGAATTCGTTTGAAGAGCTTACCGTAGCTGAACGCCTCGTTCATCTCCCCGGATGACGCGTCTCCGGTGTCGAAGTCTTGGTGACCGGCCTCTCCCGGTCGATCCTTGAGGAGAAACAGCTCGACCACGAACATGACCAGGAGCAGCAGCGCCGGAATGAAGAAGACCCAGTACGTCTGATCGTGGGTCGTGCCCTCGGCGCCCAAGATCGTGCGCAAGAACCTCTGCATCGTGCCGAACTCATTCTGAATGCGCAGACCGAACCACGTCGAGTCGATGCCCCGTCGCGTCGCCTTGACGATCGCACCGCCCCAGTCGAAGGCGAAATAGATCCCAAGTGAGATCAAGGTGCCGAAGATGCCACCGAAGGAGCCTCGCTCGCGCACGTGGAACCAATGGGAGTTGACCTTGACGATCGCCACGGCACCAAAGCTCTGGAAATACATGTTCAACGCGTAGAGCACCACGAAGACCGGGACCATGTCGAAGGTCGCCTGCTTCGCCCGGACGTAGTAGGTCACCACGCCCATCGCCAGATTCATCACCGCAGAACCGAGGGCGCCGGCCAAGATCGCCTTTTTCCCACCCATCTTGTCGGTCAGCGGCCCGTTGATCAGAAACGCGAGCGCGTAGGTGACCGTGCCGACCATGAAGATCAGCCCGAAGTCGTGATTCTTCATCAGGTCGCCGAAGGCGGTCTTGGCGACTGTCAGGTTGTAGCGCCCCATGTAGAGGAAGGCGTAGGTCAAGCCCATCGGCAGCCAGTTCAGGACGCGCCGGCGGCGAAACGCCTCGGAGTGACCGGCCGGATTGCCCGACAGGCGCAGAAACGCGAACCAGGTAATCAAAATCCCGAGTAGAATCAGCTCGGCCATCGTTTCGCCTTCTCCCGCTAGGGCCCGGAACAGACCTATCACGACGTCCCGCGAAATGTCAATTCACGCGAATTTCATTTGTCCGTTTGTCATTCGACAGCGAAAATGGTAGGTTAATCGGGACTCGGAGGGGATGTGGACGCTATCCGGCAACGACTCGGAGCGACTTCGCTCGTGATGCTGCTCCTACTCGCCAGCGCCTGCACCGAATCTTCGGTGCTCGAAGGTCGATGGACGCAGACCTCGAGCACGCCGATCGTGATCGATGTCGACGGAAACGAACGCTTCCTGGTGCTCAATCTCGGGCACTACGGGGGCGAAGTGGCCGGTTTCGTCAATTTCTACCAGTCGAACGAGCTCTTGGTGATCGACGAGGATTGTCCTTGTTGGGTCATCCGCAACGGACAATGGGTCAAGCGCAGTGGCGATCAACAGACGACCTTCACCTTCGAGTTCAGCCACTGCAAGAAGAAGACGTTCATCGGGCGCCTGTGGACCGACGGCACCGAGACCCTGACGGGGACGATCACCGAGTTCATCTCGGACGAGCCGCGACAACCGAACAGTCCGACGCCCGTCACCGTCAATTTCGGGAAGCTCACGAACGAAGTCCCGTACGGCGAGCGACGCTGCTCGCTACCAGCGAATTAGGGGTATCGTGCGGCCAGCTCTTCTAGCACTGCTGCTGCTGGCGATGAGCACCAATCCGGTGCGCGCGCTCACGTTCGACACCGAGCGCCAGACGCCGAAGGTCAAGCGCGTAGCGATCATCGGCTTCAAGAACTTCACACGCGAGACGGCGACGATCTTCAACCAGCGACGCCGCCCGACCAAGCTCGACGGGCTGCTCGAGCGGATTCGGCGGATGCTGGTGCATCGGCTCGGCTCGGAGGGCTGGCTCGAGCTCGTCGATCTGCAGGCGAAGTTCAAACAGTACCAACGCGGACAAGCCTATCAAGAGAGGCTGACGGACGCCGAGTTCCTGCATCGCTCCGGCCGCAACCACTTCAAGAGCCTACGCCTCAAGGAGGCGCGGGACACTCTGCTCAAGGCGCAGTCGAAATACCTCTCCCTCTTCGCACACGTGATCCATCCGCGGCGCTTTGCCGAGATCGCCCTCACGCTGGCCCAGGTCCATCACGACCTCGGAGAACCCGATCGGGCGACAGAGCAGCTGTTGACGATGTTCGCCGTCGATCCGACGATCTACATCCCGGGGCGTTACTACGAGCCGGCGTTCGAGAAGCGGATTCGCGCGGCCCACCGCCAGCTGACCGAGCAGAGCCTGATGATCCAGGTGCCCCTACAGAACCCCCTGATTTCCCGCAAGTTGCTGAACCGCTTCATGAACGCGATGCGACTCGACGCCCTCGTTTTCGGTTACCTCCACCGCCAGAACGGCGCCGTTCAGATTCGATTTCTGATCTACGAGCGCCGCGGTCCCGCCGCCGCACTGGACACCAACATCTCAGTCGAAGGCGAGACGCCCAAGAAGGTCGAGTTGATGGTCGACATGGCCTTCAGCCGCTGGCTCACGTGCACCGACTTCGACTTCGAGGGGCAGCGACGACAGCGATTCAAGCGCTTCTACATCGATGCGACCTATGCGATCTCGACCTATCTGCAGCACGCGCGCCTGACAAGACGCCTGTTCCCCAACATGGGCTTCGGCGTCAGCTTCTCCTACCAGATCAAAGAAAACTTGGCGATCTTCGCGAAATTCAATCTCTGGAGCTCGCTCGCGGACCCGAAGCACGACCTGCTCGAGAACTTCAAGAGCATCCGCGGCGTCTTCGGCGTTGGCGTCACCTGGCCATTGAACCGCTGGCGAATCTACCTCGCGGGCGGTCTCGACTTCATGGGCTACTCGGAGAACTTCAAGACCTCGACGAACCCGAACTGCAAGTTCTTCCCGTCGACGAGCGGCTTCTGCCCGGCGGACGACGTGAACCGGTTGGACACGAGATTCCAACTCGGCGTAAACGTCGCGTTCGGCGTGCAGTTCGACATGTTTCGCGGCGTCTACGTCACGCTGCAGGGGAATTACACCTTTTTCTTCTTCCCCTTCAACCGCGAGAGCCAGCTGAACTCTCCGCTCTCGATGGAGTTCGGGCTCGGATACCGCTTCCGCTGAAGGAAGCGACGGATCGAGGAGAGACCGTTGATCACCCGTTCGCCCTATTGGCTCGTGCCCGTGGTCTGCATCGTGTTGTCCTGGCCGAGGCCGTCTCGCGCTGTCGAGCTCGGCGCCCTCGGAGGTTTCCGCCTGGGCGCGACGACGAAGGCCTGCGACGCGCGGATCCACGTGCGCAAATGGACCGCCGTCCGTACGCGAGTGACCTTCCGCACTGGCAATGGGCAGGCGACGCTCGACGTCTGGCGGATCGATCCACCGATCGGCACCTTTCGCCGGATCACGCTCTACTTCGCCGGCGGACGCGTGCTCCGCATCGCCGGGTATTTTCGCGACGTCAAAGAGCTGAACCAGACGAAGCGCTCGTGGGAAACGGCGTTCGGTTCCCCCTCGCGCGTCGCGCGCAAGACGAGCTTCTGGTTCCGCGACAAGCGCGTCGGCGCGAGCATCACCGCAGAGTTGGGCCGGGTGCAGTGGGTCGATCTGCGGCGCGCCATTGAGCTCGGGTTGCTCGCAACGAGCGATTTCGTGCGACAGGCCCCGCGCCCAACGCCGACGAGCCTGCCAACGAACGCGAACAAGCCCGCGCCAACGAGCAAGCCGACCCCGACGCAGGCGAACAAGCCCACGCCGACGAACAAGCCTGCGCCCAAGAGGGTCAAAGAGCCCGCGCCGCCGATGAAGAAGCCCGCTCCGACCAAACAGACGACTCCAAACGGGAACTAGCGTCGTTCGCATCGACGGAGCACGCGCTAGCGGCTCCCATCGACACGCTCGAGCCGACGACTCGATGGGCCGGCCGCAGCGCGCATTCGACGCGCTCTTTCGCTTGCGTTCCAGTGTCGGGCAATCCTATACTCGGGGGCAGGCCACGGCGGATCAGGTCCTTTTGCCGTGCCGACGCTGCCCGACTATGGTGTCGTTGCTAGACGCTACTGTCCGGCGATCCATTAAAATTGCCGCCTTACAGGCGAGATCGGGAACGTACCCCCCTCTGAGGAGCGCAAATCGTCGCTCTTCGCAACTGGCGGGGTCGCTCGCTCGCTAAAGAGGAGGCTCGTGGGTTGCCTTACCTGTAGCCGACGCGGCACCGCGGTTCGTGCACACGGTTCGGCACAAGTGCAAATCGGCACCAGCCGCCGTGGCCGTTCGCGTTTTTGACGATCGCCTTCGGCCAGCGGAGTCGAAGAGGTCACGAGGTTGACGAGAGGTTCCATGCTGACCCTGATCGACGCTCGACAGCCCAGCTCGCGAGCGCTCGTCGAGCGCATCATCGCGCGTCTCCCGCTGCAGGATGAAACCGACGCACTCGATACACCCTCGATCGAGTCCGCCGTCAGCGAGATCATTCGAGCCGTGAAGCGTGACGGAGACGCGGCGCTGTTCGACTATACCGCGCGCTTCGATGGCTTCCGACCGACCCCGGAGAGTGTGGCGATACCCGTCGAGCGCTGGGCCCAGGCGCTGGCGGAGCTATCGCCCGAGCTGGGGGCCGCGCTTCGAATCGCCTATCAACGGATCTGGGCCTTCCACGAAAAGCAGCGCCCGACGGACTGGGACCTCGAGCTCGGACCCGGCTCCCGCGTGGGGCAGCGGCACCGGCCGCTGGAGAGCGTCGGAATCTATGTCCCGGGCGGCAAGGCGTTCTATCCCTCGTCGCTGCTGATGAACGCGATTCCCGCGCGGATCGCTGGCGTCCGACGGATTGTCGCGGTAACGCCGGTCCCCTTGGAGCGCATCCCGAAGTCGATCCTCGCCGCCGCACACCTCTGTGGAATCGACGCGATTTACAGTGTCGGCGGCGCCCAAGCGA
>JAGQJP010000092.1 GCA_020430585.1 Myxococcales bacterium
GTCTTCTGCGGGCTCGGCGCGGGCGTCTTCTGCGGGCTCGGCGCGGGCGTCTTCTGCTGCTCCTTCTGTCGTTCGGCGTCACGCTCGAGGCAACGCTGCTCCATCAGCGCCAAGCTCTGGGCGAAGATCGTCGCGTTCGCCCGCATCGTGGGACAGCTGGCGAGGCAACTCGTCTGATAGGCGGCGCGTCCCCCCAGGCGCTTTTGCAGCGTCGGCGAGAGGCAATCCCAGGCGGCGGCACAGAACGCGGGGCAGGTCATCGTCTTGGTGAATCGCGGCCGGGCCCGAAGCGCAGGAGAGATCGAGAGCAGGACCGACAGGGCGACGATCGCAGCGACCCGATCGATCGACGGGGGTCTCGTCGTCGTCGTCAGGAATAGCGCCATGTCGCTCTCTTTTCTCGGGCCCATTCGTACAGCTGGACGTAGCGCTGCGCCGCGTCCTCCCAGGTGAAACGTAACGCCATTCCCCGCCGAACAATTCCCTCGAAGGACGCGGGCCGCCGCCGATAGACGTCGATCGCGTGGAGGGACGCCCCGAGCAGCGCACCGACCGTGATGTCCCAGAACTTGAAGCCGGTCCCGCTCTCGGTTTCGGGGCGATAGAGCTCGACGGTGTCCTCGAGACCGCCCGTCGCCCGTACGACCGGCGGCGTGCCGTAGCGCAAGCTGTAAATCTGATTCAACCCACATGGCTCGAAACGCGAGGGCATCAGGAACAGGTCGGAGCCCGCCTCGATGCGATGGGCGAGGCGATTGGAGAAGCCGACGTACGAGGCGACCCGCCCCGGATACCAGGCGGGTGCTTGCCCGAAGTACGCCTCGAGCTCTGGCTCCCCCGTGCCGAGAACGGCGACCTGCGCTCCATGGCGCACCAGGGTGTCGAGCGCGGCGCAGACGAGATCGAGCCCCTTCTGCTCGACCATTCGCGAGACGATCCCGAACAGCGGCGCTCCCGGATCGGGATCGAGGCCGAGCTCCTCCTGGAGCGCGCGTTTGCAGAGCGCCTTGCCCGTGAGATCGGCGGCGCTGTACGTCGCGGGCAGGTGCGGATCGGTGGCGGGATTCCAGAGCTCGTCGTCGACCCCGTTGAGGATCCCGTGAAGATCCGACGCGCGGCGCTGCAAGTAGATATGCAGGCCGCAGCCGCCAACGTGGCCGAGAATCTCTCGGGCGTAGGTCGGGCTGACGGTCGAAAGGAGGTCGGCCTGTGCGATCGCCCCCTTGAGGAAGTTCGCGGCGCCGTTGTCCTCGAAGACGTCGGGCACCATCGCCCGCGTCGGCAGACCCGCGTACGAGAGCGTCGAGGCCTCGAACGTTCCCTGATAGGCCAGATTGTGGATCGTCAGCACGCTGCCGCAGTCGCGCCAGATCGGATCGTCGGCGAAGCGATACTTCAGCAACGCGGGGATCAGCGCGGTGGGCCAGTCGTGAACGTGGACGACGTCGGGGGCGACGTGCAGATCGCGGCAGAGCTGGAGCACGGCGTTGCTGAAGAAGGCAAAGCGAAAGCCGTTGTCCGGGTAGCCACCGCTGGCGTCGCCATAGAGACCGGGGCGCGAGAAGTAGTGATGGTTCTCGACCAGCATGACGCGGACGCCCGACCGGTCGATGCGCTCGTGCACCTTGCACCACTCGACGCCCCAGCCGGTTGGCACCCCCATCTGTTCTAGCCGCGGCACGAATCCGTGGTGCAGATAGTCGATCGCCTCGTATTTCGGCAGCACGAGCCAGACCTCGTGGCCCGCGCTCGCCAGATGCGGCGCCAGCCCGCCAGCGACGTCTCCCAGTCCCCCGACCTTCGCGTATGGAACCGCTTCGGCTGCTGCCAGTACAATCTTCACCTTCGCTGCCCCCGTCGATGCAATCGACTCGACTGTATCCAAAAATCGGCGTCCTGTGAAGCCGATCGGCTCTTGTCACGGCGCGCGAAAGACCCTAAGCTACGGAGCGTGAATCGAACGCCGATACGAGCGCTGCTCGCTCTGACCTCGCTCTTCGTGCTCTTCGTTGCGTCCTCTTGTCGACACAGCCCAGAGGGCCCGCGGACAGACGGGCCGCCGCGATTTCGCTACGGCTTCAGTCGGGTCCTCGACCTGCGACCGTCGCGCGTTGCCGTGGCGCCGCCGCGCCGACCCGGGGTGGCCTACCTCGAGCTCTACGCCATCGGCGACCAGGGCACGGGGCTGCCGGGACAGCGCCTGGTGGCACGCCGAATGGCGGAGCTGGCACGGAAAGAGGCGCCGTCGCTGATCTTGTTGCTCGGCGACAACATCTACCCGAAGGGGGTCCGCTCGGTCGACGATCCGCAGTGGCAGACGAAATTCGAGGCGATCTACATCCAACCCGAGCTACAGGTACCGTTCTACGCCACGCTGGGAAACCACGACTACCGTTCCAAGCCGGACGCCGAGGTGGCGTACACCGACCGTTCCGCCTGTCGCTGCAGCTGCACCGCCGAGCGCCGCTGTGATTGCCGCCGTCTGGTGGCGACGCGCAAGTGCTGGATCATGCCACGGCGCTACTACAGCTTCCACCGCCGTATCGACGCCACCACCGACGTCCACTTCATCGCCCTCGACACCACGCCGATCGCCTATCCACGCTACTATCCGAAGCAGGCGGCGCCGCAGATCGCCTGGCTCGAACGCGAGCTGAAGTCCTCGACGGCGCGTTGGAAAGTCGTCTTCGGACACCACCCGATCGTCTCGGGAGGGCAGCACGGGCCGAACCGTCCGATGCGCGACTCGATTCGCCCCCTGCTCGAGCGCTATGGCGTGCAGCTCTACCTCTGCGGCCACGACCACGATCTCCAGTTGCTGCGCCCCAACGGCTCACCGACGACCTACGTGGTCAGCGGAGGCGGCGGAAAAAGCCGGGACGTGCGCTACATTCGTGATAGTCTGTTTGCGGCGACGAACTTCGGCTTCGTCTCGATTCGCCTCTCGGCGGACGAGGCGCTGATACGCTTCTTCGACCGCGCTGGAGAGCTTCGCTTCGCCTATCCGATCGAACGCAAGACCGCCAAACGCTGAGCGGGAAGGGAGGAGCGTGTTCGGAGTCGTCTGGCGCTTCACGTACGTCTCACTCGTCTCCTGGCTCTATCTCGTCACGTACGCCTTTGCGCGGTTGGCGGCGTTCGCGCGCCATCGCGACCGCGAGCTGCGCCGATCAGCGGTGCGACGAATCAAGGGCCGCACGCTGCGCAGGCTGCTCGCCGCGCTTGGAGCGCTCTTCATCAAGCTCGGCCAGGTGATGAGCACCCGCCCCGATCTGTTCGATCGCGAGGTGATCGACGAGCTGCGGCTGCTCCAGGATCGGCTGCCACCGTTTCCCTTCCGCCACGTCGAACGCGCGCTGAGCGCTGAATACGACGAGCCGATCGAGGCGATCTTCGCCGAGCTCGACCGCGAGCCCGTCGCCGCGGCGAGCGTGGCCCAGGTTCATCGCGCGCGGCTCCTCGATGGGAGCGAGGTGGCCCTCAAAGTGCTGCGCCCGAACGTTCGACGCCAAGTCGAGCGCGACGCCCGCATCCTCGGCTGGATCGCGCGCCTGCTCGCGCTGCACCCGCAGATTCGTCTCTCCGATCCCGTCGGCCACGTGCGCCACTTCCTCGAGGGGATCGTAGCCCAGACCCACCTGCGAAACGAGATCGAGCACTATCGACTCTTCCGCGCCAACTTCGCCAAGACGCCGCGCATTCGCTTCCCCCTCGTTCACGAGTCCCTCTCGAGCGACGATCTGATCGTGATGGAGTTCATCCACGGCACCAAGATCGACGCCCTGCCGCCGGGGGACTACTCGCAGCTCTCGGCGACGATCCGCGGCGCCTTCCTCAAGATGTGCTTCGAAGACGGCTTTCTCCACGCCGACCTGCATCCGGGCAACATGGTCGTCACGCCCGAGGGCGACGTCGGCATCTTCGACGTCGGCCTGGTCAAGCAGCTCGACGACGCGATCCTGATCCAGTTCATCGACTTCTCGCGCTGCATCACGATGGGCGACGTCAACGACTTCGTCGCGCACCTCAAGCGCTTCCACCAGTACCTCGACGACGTCGACTGGCAAGCGGTGCGCGACGACATCGAGCGTTTCGCCGGAAAGTACCTGCGCCAGCGGGCAGCGGAGCTCGAGATGAGCGAGTTCATCAACGAGCTCTTCGCCCTCGGCCGCAAGCATCGGGTGCGCCCGATTCCCGAGCTGGTGTTGATCCTCGTCGGCGTCGTGACCGCCGAAGGGATCGGCAAGATGCTCAGCCCCGAGCTGAACACGTTCAAAGAGATCGCCGCGTTTCTGATCCCCGTGCTCCAGCGGCGGGGCCTGCTCGCGGCGGCGACGAGCCAGCCGAACGTCTGAAATTCTTCCACAATTCGTCGCGGTTCCGTTATACTCGGGATCGTTCATCGGAGATCTCGACGGAATGAATCCAGCACAACGCCCGCGGGTGGCGGCTACCAGGCCGCAGCGCCCGCACGTCGTTCTCACTCTCGTTGCGCTCGTGACGCTCGGCGTGGCGTCGGGCTGCGGCGCGGCCACGACGCCGAATCTCGACAACTACGACGAGCGCCACTTCGATCGCGACGGCCCCGAGAAGCTCTCCGAGGAGATCCTCTACCTGAATCGAAACAAGCAGGACATCTTCAACCGGCTCTACGACATTCTCTTCGCTCGAACCGCGAAAGAGTCGCGGCAGAAGCGGCTGCTCTCGATCTGGAGCAAGCTCACGCGGGAGGCGCGGATCGTTCTGTCGAACATGGCGATCAAGGAGCAGGTGTTCCAGACCGGCATCGACGCCAATCCCCACGACCAGTTCTGCTGGAATCTGATGGTCAAGCTGGCCCACGACGAGATGCTCCCACATTCGCTGCGCAAGCGCGCCGTCGACCGCGTCTATCGGATCGACCCCGACGGGGCGAACAGCGAGCTCGCGACGCTGCGCGCCTTCCATACCGAGGCGATGATCGCCGAGTTGGACCTGCGCTCGTCGGCACCCAAGCGGGTCCAGTCGGCGATCAAGATCCTCTGGCGCACGACGATCGAGAAAGAGAAGCCGCGGCTGGTCTATCTGATGCGCCGTCGGCCGATACAGGAGCATCTGGTCAAGCACCTCTCGCAGCTCGACGCCGAGGCGCGGCAGATCCTTCTCTCGGCGACGTTTCAGGCGTTTCCCGAGCGCTTTCCCGGAAGCCTGGCGGCGATCGTGCGCGCCGGGCTCAAGCGCCCCGACCTCGAGCTGAAGATCCGCGCCGCCAAAGCCGCGGTCTTCCTCTTGCGCGGTGACGGGCTGTTGCCCTCGGACTTCCGCCTGGTGATCGACGACGCGACGCTGCCGCGCGACCTGCGGCGCCGCGCGATCGCCCTGCTCTATCAAAAACACCCCGATCGGGCGATGGCGATCGTGATCCGCTGGATCGACCGTCCCGTCGTGCCGCCGACGGTCGGGTTCGACGTTCTGTTGCGCCAGGGAAAGCCGAACAAGAGCTCGATCGAGCGCCTCGCCACCTTCGTCGTGCGCGCCTCGACCTACGAGGAGATGTGCACGATCACCGACCTCGCGAGCAAGCGCGCTTACCGCAAGACGATTCGACGGATCGGCGGCGACGCCAAGCGGCTCCTCGAGATCGTCCGGGCGATGCGCAAGGTCGAGGCGATGATGGTCAAGTTCGGCGGGAACGACGTCTCGACCTACATCAAACACCTCGACCGCTCCTACCGCCATCAGCGTTACGGGAGCCAGCTGCTCAAGCGCGGCCTCGCCGATCGCGGCGACGAAGAGCTGACCCAAGCCGGGCTCTACCTCTCGAAGGCGCGCCAGCTCGAGCCGAAGATCTGGACGCAGCTGAGCCGTGTGCGGCGGAAGTTCACGACGCTCTTGAGAAAGCTCGGCAAGGAGCGCTCGCGCCTCTCGCGGGCCGGGCTGAAAAAGCGCGTCCACGAGTGGCAGAGCGATCGCTTTTTCAAGAGCGCCCGCTTCATCACCAAGCTGCAAGAGAGCTGACGAGCGACCCGAGCCTCGCGAATCGGTCGGTCGCGGCGACGATGGCGCGCGGCGCCTCAGCGAATACGAAAATGATGGGTGATCGGGATCTGGGGCAACAGCTCCATCGCCGAGGTGCGGTACCCCGTGGTCCAGTTGTTGATCACCAGCGGATAGCCGTTGGGGCCGCGCCGGTCGCTGACGATCCCGATGTGATCGGGGCCGCTCTTGGGCAGCGTGTCCATGAAGACGATGTCGCCAGGGTAGAGCGTGTGACGGTTCTTGGCGTTGATGCCGCGATTGATCAGCGCGTACTTCGCCTTGAAGAGGACGATCAGGTTCTTCACTCGCCGCTGATCGATGTTCGGGTCGGGCCGTTTGACCCAGGGGTAGAGCCGCCGATTGGCGCGGATGTGGCGGTTGAGGATCGATTGCAGATCGTATCCCGCGTTGCGCAGCGCGCGGATCACGACGTCGGTGCAGACGCCGCGCTTCTTCGGCACGTCACCCATCGGGAAGGGGATGCGGATGTAGGGCGTGCCGCCGTAGAGCGCCGCGTTGAGCACGAGCTTGTTGGCGCCGATCAGGATGTCGAGCTGGTCGGGGATCCCATCGCCATCGCGGTCGCCTCTGGTCGAGTCGCTGACGATCCGGACTCGGGTGCCGACGCGAATGTGGCGGTAGAGCTCGATCACGTCCGCGTCGCGCATCGCCACGCAGCCGAGCGTCCAGTCGCCCTGCACGCCGCCGCCGTGGATCCGGATCGAGCTGCCGAGCTTGGTGTTCTGCAGCGGAATCTTGCCCGCGGCGATCTGCGCGCGGATCGTCTCGGCCTGGCGCCGGCTGATCAGCCCGCGGGCGAGGCCGCGCTGGGCGTCACGGGCGTTCGGATAGGAGAGCAGCAAGGATCGCGCGCCATACTTGCTCGGCAGGTTCTTGGCGCGCATCTCGACGATCGTGTAGCTCCCCTCGGGCGTGCGCCCGTCGCCCTGCTTCTTCTTGTGCCCCCGCGGGTTGAAGCCGAAGGCGACCGGGTAGATCTTGACCGGAACGTCACCGCTATAGAGGATCAGCACGCGCTTCTTCTTGTTGACAACGATCGACGTCGTCTCGTTCGAAACGTTCGCGGGGATCCGAATCGCCACGCGCGGAGCGTATTCTTGGAACACGCCGCGATCCCGCACACCGATCTGGGGCAGCAGTTGCGTCAGCGCCAAAATGAGTGTCGTGATGGACATCGCCTACCTCGTGTCGTTTGTCCGAGGCTAACGATCGGTGGGGTCAGGTTATTCCGCGACTGCGCCGTTGTGCCGAGACAATCGCTTGTCGTATCGGCGAGATCGACGCGTCCCTCGGTTTTTCTCTTGCCTTCTGGCGTCGCACGAAATAAATCATGTGATTAAATTATCCGGCGAGGTGAGCCCGATGCTGACGCGAAATCTGACCGAACGACTCAAACCCTTTCTCGAGCGCGGGTTGATCCGCGCGATCCCGACGCCCTGGCAGCTCGTGCAGGGCTCCCTCGAAATGGCGCCCTACGTCGTCACCCCCGACGCCGGCGACAGGTCGCGCTACGACGGCGCCCGTTTCGGGCATCCACTCTTGCGCACGCCGATCGTCCTGGCGCAGATCGGCATCGACCATCTGCAGATCGGTCACGGTCTGTTCGTGCGCTCCGCCGAGAGCTATTTCAAGCACCTGATGTTCGTCTACCACGAAGGGATGCCGACCTACGACCTGCAGCTCGTGCAGACGGTCCCCAACGGCCTCGAACGGCTACGCGCCTTCGCGGAGGCGATCGAACGCGGGGCGACACCGCGGGCGCGGCGGCAGCGGAAGCTGATCGGCTGGGTGATCCCCGAGGCGAGCCGCTATCGTCACGAGTTCTTGCGCAACGGCGGCTGGATCGATCGCGCCGAGCGCTTCGACTACCCCTCGACCGA
>JAGQJP010000809.1 GCA_020430585.1 Myxococcales bacterium
ACGACGAGCGGCTGCAGCTCGGGCTGGCGCAGCTCACAGAAGCCTTCGGCGCGATGCGCCTGGCCCTCGACCAGTACCGAATGGTCGCTCAACGCTTCGCCGGCACCGAGGAGGCGCAAGAAGCGGCGGAGAAGGCGCGTCACCTCGAGACCCATCCCCTCTGGCTGAATTGAGCCCCTCGGCTCAGGCGGCGCCAACGCCCGCTTCGAGTAGCTCGACGAGGCGCTGGCCGGTTCGCCCCAGCGGCCGATCGCTGCGATAGACCAGAAGCGGCACGAAGGAGAAGCGGCTTCCCGCTTCGAAGGGAAGCTCGACGAGCGCACCCGCGTCGAGCTCGGCTCGGATCAGGTGCAGCGGCATCCAGCCGTATCCGAGGCCCAACAGCACCGCCTGTTTCTTCGAATAGAAGTCCGAGAGATAGAACACCCGCGCGCCTCCGAAGAGGTGCGGATCGGGAAGACCGCTCTCCGAGGCGTCGTGCACCGAGAGCTCGACGTGTTGGTGCAACTCGGGCAACGAGAGCGTGGCGTGGGTCTGTCGGGCGAGGGCGTGCTCCCGCGAGGCGACGAGGGCGCAGGTCACCTCGCTCAGCGGGCGAGAGACGAATTGCTCGGAGGCGCGGTACTCCTTGACCAGCATCATATCGGCGTCGTCCCCCTGGAAGCGAAACTGGACGCCGCCGAGAAATTCGACCTTGAGCTGGATCCGCGTCGAGATCCCCTCATCCGCCAGCGACTTGAGAGCGCGCATGATCGACTCGAGGGGGAGCGCGCCGTCGATCACCAGCTGCAGGCTCGGCTCGAAGCCGTGGCGAAAATGGCGCGCCAGGCGTTCGATGCGACGCGCCCGGGCGAGGAGAATTCGCCCCTCTTCGAGGATGATCCGGCCGGCATCGGTCAACACGGATCGTCGTCCCTGCCGCTCGAAGAGCGTCAACGAGAGCCTCCGCTCGAGTTGCCGAACGTTGTAGGTCACCGCCGACTGCACGCGGTTCAGGCGCTTGGCCGCGCGAGCGAACGAGCCTTCGTCGACGACGGCGACCAACGTTTCGATGTAGTCGAGGTCGAGATCCATCCGAACCGGTGGGTCAGCCAATGGCGGCGCTCGATCACGTCCCCCCGCGGGTCGACGATGGGCACCACCCAATACTTCAGACAATCTGATTCTATAGTACAAAACATTTCGCTTTTTTTGAAGTAAAATTTTCTCTATGATTCAGCTTGGTTCAAAAAGGAGGCGAGCATGGCCCGTTCGACCCAAAATCCCCTCGGCCTGTGCGGTATCGCATTCGTCGAGTTTGCCGGTCCCGATCCGGCGATGATGGACAAGATCTTCAAAGCGTTCGGCTTCTCGCGGCGCTTGCGCGTGGCCGACGCCGACGTGGCGGTGTACGACCAGGGGGCGATCCGCTTCCTCGTCAACCAGGACAGCGTTTCCTTCGCCCATCGCTTTGGTCAGCTGCACGGGCCGTCGATCTGCTCGATGGGATGGTGCTTCGACGACCC
>JAGQJP010000810.1 GCA_020430585.1 Myxococcales bacterium
CCGGCTCGACGACGACGGTCTCGACACCGAAGGGCGAGAGCTCGACGCGGTAGGTTTCAGCGAGGGCCTCGACGGCCCACTTCGTCGCGTTGTAGGGGCCGTAGAAGGGGACCGTGATCCGGCCGAGCAGGCTCGAAACGTGGACCAACAAGCCGTTGTGCTGCTCTCGAAAGAGGGGCAGCACCGCGCGGTTCATCCGCTGCACGCCGACGACGTTGACGTCGAAGAGGCGCTTGAAGTCGTCGGCGGTGAAGGCCTCTTGCAGTCCCGAGACGCCGACGCCGGCGTTGTTGATCAGCACGGTGAGTCCGCCGAGCGCTTCGGCGGCGGCGCGCACCCCCGCTTCGACGCTGGCGTCGTGGGTCACGTCGATCTCGATCAGTTGGGCCCCGCGCTGGCGGAGTCGCTCGGCGACGGCGGCGTTGCGGCCGGTAACGGCGCGCATCGATGCCGCGACACGGTGGCCGGCATCGAGCAGCGCGTCGACGATCAGCGTTCCGAAACCGCCGTTGGCGCCGGTGATGAGGATTTGTTCAGACATCGTTGCCTCCTGTGTGGAATGTCGTCCGTACACCGACAGAATAGACCCTTGACATTTCAGAAACAATAGGCCATGAATAAACAGATTGTTTCCAGATCGAGAACACAAACATCCGAGACGATGGTGATCGCCGCTTGAGCTCCGAGACGATGACGATGAGCTTCACCGAGCTTCACTGCTTTCGCGAGGTCGCGCGCAGTGGCGGCATCACCGCCGCCGCCGAGCGGCTGGCGCTCTCGAAGTCGTCGGTCAGCAAGTACATCACGCGGCTCGAAGAGCGGCTGGGCGTCAAGGTCCTCGAGCGCAGCTCGCGGCGTGTCCACCTGACGCCGGCGGGCGAGCGTCTGTTGCCGCGGGTCGAGTCGATCGTCGCCGACGGGCAACTGCTCGTGGAGCAGGCGCTCGAGGAGCTCGCCGATCCCTCGGGGCTCGTTCGTGTCGCCGCCACGCCCGAGTTCGGCGCGATCGTCGCCCAGCGCTTCTTTCCGTCTGTCGTCGCGCGCTACCCCGCGCTGCGCCTGACGATGACCTCGGCCTACGCGATGGAGGATCTGCAAGACCCACACTACGACTTCGCGCTGCGCATCGGCCAGGTCAGAGACGAGCGGCTGGTGGCGCGGAAGATGGGCAGCTTCCGCCGTATCGCCGTCGTCAGCCCCTCCTTCGCCGCCGAGCACCCTCTCTCGTCGCCCGAGGAGCTGAGCGCCCTGCCCTGCCTCATCTTCTCCGATCGGCGCAACGAGTCGACCTGGACCTTCGTGCGCCGCGACGATCTCGACTCGAGCGCGCCGATCGAGGTCCCGGTGCAGGGTCCCCTCTCGGTGCTCAACTTCACGACGATCCTGGCGATGGCCGAGCGGGGGCTGGGCGTGGCCTACGTCCCGTATTTTCTCGCCGGCGAGTCGATCGAGCGCGGCCGTCTCATCCGCTGCCTCGCCGAGCACTGCTCCCGCCCGACGCCGGTCTTTCTGGCCTACCGCGTGGGCAGCGAGCGCATCCGTCGCGTGGGCGTGGTCCTCGAGATGGCGCGCGAGCAGCTGCCACGTTTGATCGCCGAAGACGACGAAGCGACGTAGCTGAAGCTCTCGATCGAAGGGAGCACCGCGCGATCGAGGTCTCGCAGCTGGGGCTCGAAAATGCCACTCTCTCCCGCCTTCGGCCAGCCCGGGTTCTGCTTCAGGAACAGACGTTCGACGTCGAGGAGCTGCGCCGACGGATCGAGGCCGACGACCTCCAAGCCGTTCGCCGCCAGCTCGAGGGCGAGGCTGCCCGTTCCCGTACCGAGATCGAGAGCCCGCATCCCCGGCTCGACCCAACCCAGAGCACGCAAGCGCGCGAACATCGAAGCGGGAAACCCGGGCCGATGGGCCTCGTAGTCTGCAGCGGTTTTCCCGAAAGCGATCGCCCGCCCGTGATGGTCGACTGGAAGCTCGCTCATCGAATTCACCCCTTCGCCCAAACCGTTCCATCCTAGCCCAGGTGTGGGGCCCGGGGTCCAGCGCTTCGTCGTCTCGTCGCTCGCGAGCGTCGGGCGTTCCCAGCGGCAGACCCGGTTGCGCTGATCGCAGCAAGGGTTGCGCGCGTTGCCATCGATCGGGTATTCTCGCCACCGGTATCGTCCAGACCGGCCGCGGCGGGGAAACCACCCGCAACGAGCGCCTCGATTGTCGGCGCGGCAGCGGCTGGCGCCTGATCTCGACCAGCGCCGCAAGGAGCGTGAGATGAGCCATCGTCTCGAAGAGCTAATCATCGAGAAGTCGAAGCACAACCGTATCGAAGTTGCGAAGATCCTCGGCGGCATCGTCGCCACCGTGGTCGTCGTCCTGCTGCTTCCGATCAACGTCAATTTCAAGTACCTGATCTGGGGCGTCTGCGGCTTGTCCGGGCTGATGTTCCTCTCGGTGGTCTGGGATAACCCCAGAAAAGACAAGGTCCTGCGCGCCGTCACCGAGCATCCCAGCCGCGTCGTCTGGGCCTACCTCGCCACGGTCGAGGGGCCAGCGAAGCGCTACGCCAAGATCCATCTCGGGCTCGACGACGGCTCGCTTCTGCACACCGAAGCGGACTGGGAGCAGCAAACCGAGTGGTTCGAGGCGATCAGCGCCAAGATCCCGAACGCCACGCTGGGCTATAGCGCCGCACACGAAGAGCAGTTCAAGCACAACCCGATGCGACTGTTCCGCAGCGCTGAGGGATCGCTCGAGTAGGGCCGCTCTTGGCTCACGATGCTCCGCCATTGTCGGAGCGTGTCGGCGCTCTCCCGAGGGCGCCCCAACCCCGCGATGCGAGGTGCCCGATGGCTATTCGGTTGACCGGAGCGACTGTCGCCCTGCTCGTCACCCTGAGCGGCGCGATGGCGAGCGCGTATCAGGCGCGCTACATGTCCCACACGGGCGTGGCCTTCCACATCCCCACGAGCGACCCGGGGATCGAGCTGCGCATCTTGCAAACCGTGCGCTACGGCCGGCGGGTCTCGATCGCGATCTACAACCCTGGGCGAACCGCCGTCCGCTTTCGACCGCACTGCGGGACGATGACGATGCGGAACGCCCTCGGCCTGTTCCTCGAGCTCGATCATCGCGCGCGGCTCAAAAAGAAGACCTGGAACGCGGTGACGATTCCTCCGCGGCGCGCTGTCGAGGTCTGCGTTTGGGATCAGAAGACCTCGCTCGAAATCCCCAGCCTCGGCTCCAAACGCTACCGCCAGCAGGTCGACGAGGGACCCTACACGGCCTATCTCAGCGGTCGCGTCGGGCGCGGGAGCGTTTTGCTGCCGATCGGCGGATACCTGCAGCAGCGCTTTCGAATCGTCAAACCGACACACCTGACCCTCGGTCAGCCCACGCGAATCGCGAAGGGGCAGATCGTCGAGACCGCCGATGGCCAGATCACGCTTCACAACGGCGGGGCATCCGCGCTGATACTCGTCGGCGGCGGCCATCGGATCCTCGGCCGGCTGATCGTCGAGCTCGGGACCAAGCGGCTGACGGTCGGTCTGCGGGTCGGCGAGACCTCGAACCAGATCCCCGGCTACAGTGTGACGCTGATCTCCAGCCAACCCTATGGCGATCTCTCCCTCGGCGTCCTGTTGCGCAAGCGCGCTTCGCATCACCCCTGAACCCGGCACGGCGTCGCGCCCGTCGTCGATTCCCGCGCCCCCCCTGGTCCGTCGAATGTGCTATACTCGACCCGTCGAACGCGCCGCGGGAGAGAGATGTGAGCGAGCCCAGAACGAGCGATCGAAGCGAGCCCAGAACGAGCGACCGAAGCGAGCCCAGAACGAGCGATCGCAGACGCGTCGTCCGACGTGATCTCCTGCGCTGGCTCTTTGCGTTACCGGCCGCGGCTTTCGCGGCGGTGAGCGGCGGCTTCCTCCGACTCTGGGCCAAGCCCACCTCGCCCGCGCGGCTCTGCCGTCCGACGGGTCGCGACATCGAAGGTCCGTTCTACGCGCGAGGCGCCCCCTGGCGTCGCGTGTTGGCGTCGAGTCACGAGCCGGGCGAGCGCCTGACGATCAGCGGCACCGTCTACGGGCCGGATTGCAAGACTCCGCTCGCTGGCGTGCTGCTGGACGTCTGGCACGCCGATCGGAGTGGACGCTACCACAGCCGCAGCGAGCAGTTCCGGCTGCGTGGCCGATTGCGGACCGACAAGCTCGGACGCTACAGCTTCTCGACGATTCGACCGGGCCGCTACCGCGAGGGTGATTCGTTTCGTCCCGCCCACATCCACTTCAAAGTCGCCGCGTCGGGGCGCGCCGCGCTGACGACGCAGCTCTATTTCAGCGGCGATCCCTACCTCAAGCCGAAGGATCCCTGCGACGTCTGCAACTCGGGTGAGCCGTCGCAGATCATCACGCTCGCCGCCCGGAAAAAGGGCGCGACGATGGCGTACCGCGGCACCTTCGACATCATCCTGACGTAGGCCCGCAGCTGAGATCGATGTCAAAAGCCGCGATTTGCGAGCGCCAACCGTCTGGCCTGAGCCAGTAGCGATTGGTGCAGCTCGAAGAGGGCGTGGCGGCGCTCGGTGCGCTGCTTGTCGTCCTCTCCTTTGGGGGCGAGCGTCACCTCGATCTCGAACGTGCCGCGGTAGTAGTGCAGCATGTCGCCATTGGCGAGGAGGATCGTCAGCGATTCGTCGCCGCGGTGAGCGCTGAGCTGGCGCGACCTCGCCGCGTTCTCGAGATAGACGAAGAAGCTAGAGGCCCGTTCGACGGGAACGCCGGTCCGATGGATCCTCCAGCCGCAGCCCGAGGCCGCGAGCAGAAACAGCGAACCGACCAGAGCCAGCGTGATAGCGAGCCGAATGCGAGATGTCATGAGCCCTCCTTTTCGGGTGGTGTAGCCTGCGCGATCCGAGCGCAAAATCAGTTTTTACTATTTTAACGAATGCCCGTCAACCAAAATTCGTCGCGGTGAGCCCGGAGAGCGTCTCACGCAGAGATCGCGCCACACGGCAGGTTGGGCCAGCCCCGTGTTCATCTCGACGATTTCGCTGTAGCGGCGCGAAAGCTCTGACGCTGTGTCGCAGTGGCCGAGTCGAACCGTGACCCCCTCCCTTCTCTGTGGGACCCTGTAGATACGCGGGCTTCCGTCGCGCGCGCCGACTCGTTTCCTACCACGACGCGCCAGCGAGACGCCCGCTCGAATCCCTGCCGGTCGCAAGAACCACCGGAATACTACGTCGTTTGGGGCGAGAGCGCGCCCAATGCGATCGGGGGCTCGAGTGGCACGCCAATTGCTGACGGGGACTCGCGGGTTGTCCCGACAAAGACTGCGCAACGAAAGGAGGCCGTACATGGAACTGTTAGGATACATCGAGGAGAGCGTCGAGATGCAAGAGGTCGTCGCCCGGGTAAAACGTCGGATCGACGAACTGTCCCAACGCCCGGACGTCGCGGTGCGGACCCGAGCGATCGGACACGAGACGCCGCAGGCGGTCATCGACCGGCTTCGCGGGACGCTCCCCGACGAGCTACTCGACTTCTACCGCGAGATGAACGGGGTCCATTTCGAGTGGGAGTTCGTCGAGCGAGGCGACACGTTTTTCGGCGCGATCTGCGTCCCAACACTCGACGCGCAACTGCAGATGGGCGCCGACCGGGACGAGTTGCTCTTCGACGAACCGTACTCCGAGCTGCCTGTGCTGCTCGCACGTCGGGGCGACGGATGCGAGCTCTTCACCATGCCGAGCTCGATCACCGAAGCCCCGAGCCGATGGTCGTCGATCGCCGAGTACCTCGTCGAAACGACGGAGAATGCGTTCGTCGTTTACTGGCCCCACTACGAACGGGTGGCCCTGCGAGCGCTCGAGCGCCTGGCAAGACCCCCTCTGACGCCGACTCCGCTGCGTCCGGGGACCCGCATCGCGTCTCACACCTTCGAGCCCACGCTGCGCGGCACGATCGAGCGACGCGTCGCCCCCGAAGCGATCGCCGACCCGACGCTTCCAGACGACGAGCTGGGATATCTGTTGGTGCGCTTCGATCACGGCGTCGTGGCCTGGGTCCCGGCGCGGCACGTGACGACGGTCGACGGAAACGACGTCTACGAAGAGGCGGTCAACGATCCCGAGCGCTACTTCGAGCAGCTGATGACCCAGTCCGACGCGGACCGAGCCGCGTCGCTCTCGCTGATCGTGCCCAACCGCAACGCCACGATGTGTTATGGATTGCGCAGCTCGCCCACGTCGCGGACGACACCGACGGTCTATCGCGTCTCGCTCCGAGTCTGCGCGCTCCTGCATCCCCTCGGAGCGGATGCGGCCACGACGGTGATCTGCGATCTAGTCGATGGCTGGCTGGGCGCCCCCGACCGCCTCGGCGAGGGGCTCACTTTTGCGTCGACCGGCGCCCAGGTCGACCCGGCGATGGATGGTCAGACCGAGCGTTACACGTCACGGCTGCGGTTGGTGCGCGTCTCTCTCGAAGGGCTGTTGCTCTTGCTGTTGCAAGACACGCTGCGCTCGACTCCGAAAGCCAGCCTGCGCGCCCTGCTCTCCGACGAGGCCTCGAGCCGTCTCGAGGCGACGCTCGATCGTCTGTTGGCGATCGCACGCTGTGCAAAACGCTACGGCATTCCCGATCGCTCGACGGACGAGATCTCCTTCATCAAAGAGCTCGTTCGCTTCCTTGGCGCCTGCGCGTCCCGTTGGCCCAAATTGGAGCGGCGCGAAACGATCCGCGACGCCTATCTGGCGTTGGTGCCAGGGCTATACTACGGCGAGTGGTTCGACCAACGGCGGAGCGAGATGCCCGAATGGTGCCATCGCCCATGGCGGCGCGAGCTCGACCCGCGCTATCCGTTGCTCGCTGACGCGCCTCAGCTGGCCGGGTGAGCGAGGTACGGTGCCAGGTTCGCGGCGAGCCGCTGGCGTACGGGAGGGTCGGTGACGGGCACGAAGGGCTGGCCCGTGATCATCTCGAAGAGCTGGATGTAGCGGCGCGAGAGCTCGACGACGAGGTCCAGCGGCGCTGGCGGCAACTCGACGTCGTGGTACGGGTCGCAGTGCTTTGTGAACCAGAGCCGCAGGAACTCTTTGTCGATGTTCTCCGGCTCTTCGCCCGCAGCGTGGCGTTCGGCGTAGCTCTCGGCGATCCAGTAGCGGCTCGAGTCGGGGGTGTGAATCTCGTCGACGAGCATGATCTCGCCATCGGCGTCCCAGGCGAGCTCGTACTTCGTATCGACGAGGATCAGCCCATTTCGGGCGGCGATCTCCTGCCCGCGGGCGAAGAGGGCCAGCGCGATCGCCTCGAGCTTCTCCCAGGTCGGGCGGTCGACGATACCCCGAGCGACGATCGCGTCGGGGGCGATCAGCTCGTCGTGGAGCTCGTCTTTGGTCGTCGGTGTGACGATCGGCCGCTCCAGCCGCTCGTTCTTGACCATTCCGTCGGGCAGCGAATGGCCGCAATAGCTGCGAACGCCGCGTTCGTAGTTGCGCCAGATGCTGGTGCTCGTCGATCCGGTGAGGTAGCTGCGCACGACCATCTCGATCGGGATCACCCGGCCCTTGCGCCCGACGGTGACGTTCGGATCGGGAGTGTCGATCACGTGGTTCGGCACGATGTCGCGAGTCTTCTCGAACCAGAAGCCGCTCACTTGGTTGAGGACCTGTCCCTTGAAGGGGATCGAGGCCAACACGCGGTCGAAGGCGCTCTGCCGGTCGGTGGTCACCAGCACCAGGCGATCGCCGAGATCGAAGGTATCGCGCACCTTTCCGCGGCGATACCCGGGAAGATTCAAGAACTTCGCGTCGTCGAGACAATCCGCCGCGTTGGCTTCGATCACGCTCTTGTCGACCATGGCACCCCTCCGTCGAATCCTTCGTCTTGCCGGCGTTGTACTAAAGAGTCCGTCAGAGGTCAAGGGCGAGGTTCGACGAGGGTTTCCGCCCTATCGCCCGCCGGCGATTCGCGCGTCCAGCGACCAGCGACCCGCGCCGAGGACGAGCAAGAACAGCGCGCAGAGGAGCATCGCGAGGTCGGTCCTGCTCTCGTGAGCCATCCGCCAGAATCCATACGATGGCAAGCTCCTGAGGCGGAGTCCCCAATAGGCGTGGCCGAGGAGGATCGGGATCTTCGTCGAGACCAACGCGACGCCCATCGTCACGGCGAGCGGCACGGCGGCCAGACGGGTCAAGAGGCCGAAAAGCACGAGGCCGCCGCAGATGATCTCGACGGCGCCGACGAAGGGCCCCATCACCTGCGGCCAGGGGATCCCGATCTTCGCCATTCGCCCGACACCGAGAGCCGCGGGAAAGAGGAACTTCTGAATCCCCTCGGAGAGAAAGACCGCCCCCACCGCAATGCGCACGAGGAGCACGGCAGCGGGTGCTCGAGTCGTCATCAGCTTCCTCAGCGTGTTTTGCATCGGCCCTCCCCCGGGATCTCACGCGGATACCACATCGGTGGCCGCTCAATCTGCCGAACCGAGCTCGACGCGATTGCGGCCGCCCGTCTTCGCGCGGTACATCAAGTCGTCGGCCCGTTTGACCAGCGATTCCAGGCTGTCGTCCGACCTCACCATCGTGGCGCCGAGAGAAATGGTCACCTTGACCGAGCGCGCCTCGTCGCGCAGCCCCGATCTCTCGACCAACATGCGCAGGCGCTCGGCGAGCATGCGCAGCTGCTCGTTTCCCTCGAGTCGAGAGAAGAGCGCGACGAACTCCTCGCCTCCCCAGCGGGCGACCATGTCGTGGCTGCGAACGGCGCCCGAGAGCGTCGCGGCCACCATCTTCAGCACCTGGTCGCCGACGGGATGCCCGAAGCGATCATTGACGGACTTGAAGTGATCGACATCGACGAAGATGAAGCCCGACCGCCAGTCGTAGCGATCGGTCTCGCGAATCCGCGCGTTGAGCTCGATCTCGGCGAATCGCCGGTTCGCCACGCCCGTCAGGTCGTCGATCAGCGCCTTCTGGCGCAGCGCCTCGAGCTGCTCCGCCGTCGTACGGTCGCCGCCGACGTGAAAGACCTCGAGCCCGCCGATCACCGCCCCCTGACCGTCGCGAATCGGCACGGTCTGCACGTTCACCAGCACGCGATGGCCGTCTTTGTGATGCAGGTAGACCGCGGCTTGCCGCTTCTGCCCATCGCGGATCGACTGCTGCAGCGGGCAGCCTTTGAAACAGAGTTGGGTTCCCGCCTCGTCGATGTGCCGCAGGATGTTGGCAAAACAGTGGTGACCGACGACCTCGTCGCGGGAAAACCCCGTGATCGCCTCGGCTCCACTATTCCAGTAGGTGATCAGTCGGTCTCGGTCGACGAGATAGACCCCCTCGCGAAGGGATTCCACCAACTGCGGAAACAGGTCGACAATCGGGTCCATCGGAGCTCCTCGCCGCGTCGGTCGCGCGTTGGGTAGCGTGTCCACCACTATACGCACGGCGGCGGAAGGTGTAAACCGTCGCGATCCGGCCGGCGTTTGGCGGCGGCGACGCCAGACGTCGGACGCTTGACAGGACCGGGGCGTGACGCCTAATCTGGCTCTGTACCCAACGCACCGCACGGAGCGCAGACCCGTATGACGAGCACCACGGTCCGAGGATTTCGGCGCTGGGCAAAGCCGATCGCGACCTACCTCTTGCTGGCGACGATGCTGGCGATCGGATCGTTGCATTTCATCAAGCCGGCGTCGTTCGTGGCGATCATCCCCGAGATCTTGCCGTTCAAGCTCGCGCTGGTCTACATCAGCGGCGTCTTCGAAATTCTCCTCGGGCTGGGGCTCTTCGCCGAACGAACGCGGCGCCTGGCGGCGTGGGGATTGGTTCTGCTCTTCATCGCCGTCTTCCCGGCCAACATCAACATGGCGATCCACGACATCCCCGTGGAGGGTCGACACGTGCACCCAGCGCTGCTCTGGGGCCGCCTCCCGTTCCAGCTGGTCTTCATCGCCTGGGCGGTCTGGATCGCCCGCCGCACGCCCGCCTCGGCGACGTCCCAACCGTCCGACGCTTCCAGCTAGGGGGCCGTGCCTGCGCGCCCACGCGGCGTAGCGACGTCGTGCCACGCCGTCGTGTGCGGACACGCGCGACTCGCGCGGCGGCCCGCTTTCGTGGAGCGTCTCAATCCGGTGCGAAATAGAGATGTCGAAATTCCGTGAGCCAACGATAGCCCACGTTTTGATAGATCCGATTCGAGGTATCGTTCTCCAGCTGGGTGAAGAGGCAACAATACTGATAGCCCTCCGCTAGGATCGTCGCGCTCAGCTTGGCCACGAGATCACTGGCGTACCCGTGTCGTCGACGCGTTGTCGGGGTGTAGACGTAGCCGACCGCCCGCCCCGTGGGCAGCGTGCGCGTGATTACCGCCGAGGCCACGACGTCGTCGCCGTCGACGAGGAGATAGTAAAGCTTCGCCGCGACTCGGTGCTCGACCACGCGCCGCGCCTGCTCCTCACCGCCTTCGGGGAGCTGGAGCTCGGCACAGAACGCCACGTGCCAGCGAACCAGAAGCTCGAGGTGCTCGCGCGAGGCGAGCGTGAGCCGACCGACCGACGGCGCCGGCGTGACCTCGGTCAGACGGTACAGCCCTTGACGATCGACGCGCTCGATCCGCGACGCCAACTCCGGCCAGGCGCTGACGAAGCGCTCGACGACGGTCAACGGTCCTTGCACCGACGTCATTGCGTAGCGATCGGCGCGCAGCTTCGCCCCCAGCGCATCGACGACGGGGTCGGCGGCCTGGGCCAGAACCAGTGGAAACGGCGGCGTGTGGTGGGCATATCCGACGACCGCTCCCCGTTCTCGCGCGACGAACAAGCGCGCGCCCGGAAAGTGC
>JAGQJP010000006.1 GCA_020430585.1 Myxococcales bacterium
AGATGATGATGGCGGCCCAGCTCATCTCGATATCCTAGCGGAAGAGCAAGAGGGGGAGGAAGCCCGAGGCGATCATCAGCGCGACCAGAGCGACGATGCCGATTCGTTCGCGAGCGCGCAGCTGCTGACTTCCAGGACCAGGCTCCCGAGCGCCGCAGAAGAGGCGGAAATAGACGTGCATGACGGTGATCCCGTTGAGTGCCGTGGCGATCAAGACCACGCTGAGGGCGACGAGGTCGTGTCCCAGCGCATGTCCGAGGAGCTCCTCGCCGAGAAAGCCGAGGGTACCCGGGAGGCCGACGCTGCCGAGGCCGAGAACGAGGAAGCCTGTCGCCAACAGCGGCATCCGTTCGTAGCCGCCATGGTAGCGTTCGAGGTCCAGCGCTCCGCGACGCGCTTCGAGAGCCCAGAGCGTAACGCCGAAGCCCGTCGATGCGAAGGCCGAGACGCCCCCGAGGATCATCGCCGAGAGCCAACCGATCGAGGAGGAGGCACCGATCGCGACCCAGACCAGGCTCGATTGGCTGAGCCAGAGATAGGCCAACGTCCGACGTGGCTCACGTTGAACGATCGCCAGGCCTGCGGCATAGAGGGTTGTGGCGAGCGCCAGCACGGACAAGACGCCGACCGCTGACGCCGAGGCGACGGCGAAGGGGCCATAGAAAAGACGCAGCACGATCACATCGCCGAGAAGCGGGGTGGCGAAGTAGAGTGACGCGCCGAGCGGCCCGTGCTGAAAGAGATCGGCGACCCAGAGCTGACCGGGGAGCAGACCGTGACGCAGGACCACCGCGAGAACCAGCGCAATCAGCGCCACTCGATGCCACTCGTCGCCGAACGCCCCGAAGAGCAGAGCGGACGCAAAAGCGACGAGGCTCAGCATCTGCATTCCGCCGAAGAGGCGCGCCGTTCCAGCGGCCAACGGGGTGTCGCGCAGCTCCCGCCAGAGGACGTAGGCCGTACCGAACCAGCCGAGGATCAGGACCAGCGGATGGGTCGAAACCAACGACGCCACGCTGAACGCCGCCATCAACAACAAGCGCGAGAGGCGTCGGGGCGTGGCGTGCGCCCGCGGCCTCATCAGAACGTGCACGACCAGGAGTAACAGCAGAAAGGGCAACAGCCCGAGTGAGACGGGACCAAGCAGCACGCGCGGCGGCGCGAGCCAAGCCTGCGCCGACAGCGAGCCCACCGTCGCAAAGGCGGGCAGCCCCTGGCTCGCCAGCGAGACCCCGACGCCGACGACCACAGCCAGCGCCGCCAGCGCCGCCGCGGCGAGCGAGACGCGCCAGACGATGCGTCGATCCGTCGCCCGAGAGACGAATGCGGCGGCCACCGTGAGGGTCACGATCGCCGCCAAGGTGCCGATCAGCGCCGCGATCACGAGTGTCCCTCCCCGTCGTCGTCGGCACCGCGCTTGATCCGCTCGACCAGGCCTTCTTCGGCGCGCGCCAGGGCTTCGAAGAGCCCACGAACCGGCTCGACGACACCGCGACGCAGAAGGGCGTCGAGGTGGAAGCGTCCCAGGGCGTGAGCGTAGAGGGCGCGCAAAGCTGGGGAGACGCTGCGATCGTCCCGTGCTTCGTCCTCGAGGGGAAGTGCCGCCCGCCAGGCGCGCACGTCGCGCAACAGTGACGGAGCGCGCAAGAATTGGAGGGAGCGAACGCAGGCGTGACCGACGATGTGCGCCACGGCCAGCAAGCGAAAGCCGAGGCCGATCTCGACGAAGATCAAGCCGACCTGGGCCAACGAGGCATAGGAGAGCGCCGCCTTGATGTCGCTCTGGGTGCGCTCGACGAGGGTCGCATGAATCGCCGTTGTCCCGCCGAGGGTGATCACCAGGAGGCGCGCGACGAAGGACTGTTCGAGGAGCGGCGCGACGCGCAGCAGGAGGTAGGCCCCGGCGTGGACGCTGAGGGCGCCGTAGAAGATCGCGCTCGACTGCGTCGGTCCCTCCATCGCCCGGGGCAACCAGCTCGAGAAGGGCAGCTGTGCCGACTTGCCGAGGGCGGCGAAGACGACGAGCAGAGCCAGGGGCGTGGCGAAGGGCAGCGCGGCCGCGGAAGAGCGGCTCTCGAAGAAGCCCAGCGACAGTCGATGGGGCCACGCCTCGGGCCCGAAGAGCGACGAGAACTGCTCGCTCCCTGCGGTGTGCACGAGCAGCAGCGCCATCGCGATCAGGCCGATGTCGGAGATACGGTAGATCCCCCAGACCCAGAGGCCGTTGGCGACGGGGCCACGTCGTTCGTGATAGAAGGCGACGAGCAGCGCCGAGGTGATCCCGAGCAGCTCCCACGAGGCGAAGACGAGCACCGCCGAGTCGGCGGTGACCAGGAGCAACATCGCGCTGGCGAACATCGTCAGCAGCACGAAGAAGCGGTTGTAGCCCGACTCGAGGTGCAGGTAGCGGTGGGAGAAGGCGCCGACGATCCCGCAGAGAGCCGACGTGATCAGCACGAAGGGAAGCGAGAGGCGATCGATCGAGAGCGATGGCTCGATGCGGTAGTGCCCGAGCTGAAAGAGCACGCCGAACGAGACGCGGAGGGCCGGGATTTCGAGGGCGAGCATCACCGCGAGGAGGGCCACCGCTGCCAGCACGGAGAGCGTGAAGGCGACGCCGACGAAACGCCCGATTCGCTCCTCGCGCCAGGGGCGAGCGAGCATCGTCCTCGTGGCGAGCACGACGAAGGCGACAGCGGGCGCGCCCAAGCTCGTCAGGGCGAGAAGTCTGGCCCAGTCGAGAGCGCTCATCGTTCCCTCCGCTCGATCCAGGCTGGCGCCAGATGAGCACGCGAGGCGTGGTACCAATCGCTCGAGCGATCGCGCTGCGCGAGGCGCCGGCGCTTCGGCTCGAGCTCGCGAAAGACGCCGCCCTCGAAGACGAACGTCCGCCGCGCCTCGATGTCGAGGGCGACGAGCTGGATCCACTGGTTCACCACCAGCTGCTTCCAGGGCGGATCGCTGGCCAACAGAGAGGCGAGACGATCCGCGGGCTGCTCGATGACGACGACCAGGCGCATCGCCTCGTGTTGATCCACCATCTGCCAGGGCAATCCCGTGCGCAGATCGCTGCGATGGCCGTCCATCACGCCGAAGAGCCCCGTGATGTTGTGGGGCAACTTCGTTCCGCAGCCGTATCCCCGCGGGTCGACGTGGGAGAAGTAGTACTCGAGGTTGATCCCCGCGACGACGGGGATCACCGCGTCGAGTAGCCGCCGCAACACCGTTAGCTCGGCATCCTCACGCGGATCGTAGGAGACGAGAAAGACCCGCCGATCGAGATAGAGCTGACGCGTCAGCTCGCGGCGCCCGATCACCGCGGCGGCGTTCGTCGCGTGCCCCAACTCGGGCCGAGCTTGCGCCAGATCCTCGCTACGCTCTTCGACATGATGCAACGCGGCGCGTAACGACAGATGGAGCGGCAGCGGCGCCGACTCGAAGCGACGGCAGCGCTCGTGGGCGTTGCGCATTCGCGCCTCCTCGAGCACGCGGTGGACCTCGGCGAAGAGATAGCCGCTGCCATCGGTCGAGTCGTCGATGCTGGCGAGCTCGCCCCGTCGCGGCGGATCGAAGACCTCGATCTCCTCGGAGGCGGTGTTGTGGTAGGCGCCGACGAAACGCGTGCGCTTCGGAATCTCGATGCCCCGCTCCCGCAGGCGCTCGCGGACGCGGCGGTCGTTCGCCATCTGTGCGAAGGCTCGGGCGTTGGGTCCGCCGCGGGCGCCACCGCAGGCCCCGCAGTCGTGGGCCGACTCGTGGGGGTTGTTCAAGCTCTCCGATCCGTGCCCCATGATCACGACGATCGGAGCGAACGATCGACGCAACCCGATCTCTTCGAGGACGTTCCCGACGATCGCCGCCATCTCGTCGACGGTGAATCCGAGGAGCCGCCCGTCGGGCCCGGGTAAATCCGCAGGGTCGCGCTCGAGTCGCAACTCCGAAGCCGAGCTCTGCACCATCGCGTGCTCGGTCTTCCGCCGCAGCGCCCCCGTCACGCGCGGAAAGAGCACGCGGGAGACCAACGGAATCGCGGCGAGGACGCCGAGAGCACCAGCCATCAGCGCGCCGAGCCCGGCCCCACGGCTGTGTCGGTGGACACCCTGCGCCGAGCGTCCCAGCCAGCGCCGCAGTCGAGATCGCAGGCGCCCGACGTTCTCGCTCGGGTCGAGAGCCTCTTCGGTCACCTCGTGGCGTGGCCGAATCGCCACGGGACACAGCGGAACGCCGTAGCTGTCGGCGGCGCCTCGATAATGCATCGCGATCCCAAAAAAGCCTGCGTAGCCGAAGGTCTCGGCGCTCGGATCGATCTCTTCGATGTGGCGCCGCAACGACTCTTCCCGCTCGTCGATGCAGGTGACGAGCTGGAAGCTCGGCGACGTCGTCTCGCTCTCGGCACGCTCACGGCGCTCGGCCGCTTGAAGCAGCGCGTCGAGCAGCTGGTCGCGGTAGTGCCGCTCGTAGGCGCGCTGAAACACGCGGCGGCGCAGGGTGGCGTCGCACTGCCCAACGGTTTCGAAGAGCCGGGCCAGGTCGTCGGCTCCGAGGGCGGAGACGCTCTCGGGGCTCCAGCCGAAGATCTGCGCCAGCTCGAAGAGCAGGAAGGCGCGTTCGCTCGTCGTGCTCGGGCCGCGATACTCGAGACGCAAGCGCTGAGCGCGACCGCCCCCTCGGCGCGACGGGCGGTAGGTTTCACGGACCGCTCGCTCGAAGAGCTGCCGCACGGCGAGAAACTCGAGCAACCCCGACGCGGGAGGACGGCTCAAGGCCCAGTCCGGACGCTTCGAGAGCTGATGCATCATCCCGGCCCAGCCACGCATCGACGTCACGCGACGACCGAGCTCCCTCTCCCAACGCGTGGTGGGAATCGAGAGCGCCTCGAGCGAGTGGACCAAGATCTGCTCGACGCTCCGCTCGGCGCGCTCGTGTTCGGCAAAGAGCACGGCGGCGCGGCGCATCCAGCGCTCGCCTCGCGGGCGGCCAACCTCCCACAGACGTCGGGTCGCGTGGTAGAATCCGCGATGGCGCTCGGGCATGCTCCAGCGGGCGACGCCCTGATCGAGAAACGCCGAGCAAAGAGAGATCAGCGTGGGATGGATCTGCCGCTGCACCTCGTTGTCGATCGCCGAGAGCACCAACAGACCCGAGGCCCAGCCTACATCGCTGGTCGACGCTGCTTCGCGGAGCTCGCTGCGCGGGAGTCGCGTCTGCGCCGCGAGACAGCACTCCCACAAGCGCGCCACGAGCTGCCGCTCCGACTCGCTACCGCGCACCACCCCAAAGCGAGCCGCGTCGACGTCAGCCCGCAGTCGCTCGGTGGCGTCGCTCTCGCTGAGCCACCAATCGAGCTGAGCCCCCTCGAAGGGGCGCGCGCCACGGACGATCAACGCCCGGGCCACGTCACCCCGGGTCACGCCGCCTCCGATCGGCTGCTCCGAGAGCAAGCCGGGCTCGGCGGCGAGGGACTCTTCGATCTCTCGCTCCTCGATCCGCCCCGCGGCGAGAAACCCGCGAAAGCGCTCTTCGCTCAGGTAGGGCTCGGCGGCGAAGAGATCCCGCGCGACCAAAAGCGCGTCATCGAAGGCTAGATCTTCGAAAGCGTGCAGCGTATTGTGGTGGACGAAGACGTGTAACGGGCCCTGAGCCGGCAGCAGGTGAGCGAGCTGTTCGATCAGCTCTTCGAGTGAGATCTCGACTGACGGTTCTGTACGCATCAGCGTCAACGTGTGAGGGGCCGACCCCGGTGCGCTCCCTGGCGACCGCGTTCGACACGGCTGCTGATCTACCACCGCGCGCGTCGGATCGCCACTACAATCTTGTGCCCCGAGCCGAAGGCAGCGTGACCGCTCGCGGCGACGAGACGAACCACAATCGAGACCCGCGGGCGCGACCCCGCATTCCCCAATCCCGAGAATCACGAGGTTTGACATGAGCACGACCGACACCGAGAGCCGCCGAACCAACGACCGATCGGCGAGCGGATATGACATCAGGCCCCTGCAAAACGACGAGCGAGCACGCTACGCCTCGCATTTGAGCGCCGAGGAGCAGCGCATCCTCCTGGACCACGGCACCGAGCGCCCGTTCTGCGGCACGCTGCTCGACAACAAAGAGACGGGCATGTACGCCTGCCGGCTCTGTGGGTTACCGCTCTTCCGCTCCCACGACAAGTTCGAGTCCGGCAGCGGGTGGCCGAGCTTCTTCGCCCCCTTCGACCCCGAGCACATTCGCAACCTGCGCGACACGACCCACGGCATGGTGCGCGTCGAGATTCGCTGCGCGCGCTGTGACGGCCATCTCGGACACGTCTTCCCCGACGGGCCTCCGCCCACGGGCCAGCGCTACTGCCTGAACTCCGTGGCGATGGAGTTCTACCCCGAGGGCGTCGAGCCGGAACAGAGAACCCACGACGGTGCCTGAGGCGCGACGCGACGCGTCAAGTTTTCGCAACCGCGTTTGATCCGCAACCGCAAATCTGCCAACATATGTCCCGGCCGACATGGACGAATCGACGCGGCGGAGGTGAAGATGTTGGGGCACGAGGGGCTGCGCAAGCTGGCGAGCGCATTGATCGTGGCAGGGCTGTTCGGCTTTCTCTTCTCGGCGTGTGGGAAGAGCTCGAGCGGAAAGGACTCGTCGATCTCGATCTCCGAGAGTGACGCCACGCTCGATGGCGTTGTGGACGACACGATTCAGGCGACGGACAGCGCCTCGGACGACCTCTCATCTAGCGCAGACGGCGGGCTCGACGTGCGGGACGACGACCTCTGGACCGAGGACAGCGTCGACGACGACACGATGGCGCCGGATACGACGCCCGACGCAACGCCCGACGACGCAACGCCCGACGACGCCGTCGAGAGCGATGGGAGCGTCTCGGACGACGGATTCGCCGATCCCCTCGATCTTCTGGGCGACGCGCCGACAGCGGGGGCGATCTACATCTATCTGACGGGCGATTTGACGCCCCAGGACTTCAAAGACAAGCTCTCGGGCCAGACGCCGAGCGACTACGTGATCGCGATCAGCCGCTATTCGATCCTCACCTCTGCCGACGATCCGGCGCCCTACCTCTGTTTCGACCACGGCGACACGCCGGCGGTGGCGGATCTGTCGAAGGACACGCTGGTCGGGTTCTGCTCGACGGTCTCGGTTCCGAGCGCGAGCTACACCCACGGGCGCGTCAAGGTCGACTACGTGCGCTACAGCGTCACGGGCAACCTCCACGTCGGTGCGATCGTGTTGCCGGGTAGCTTCACCTTCTTCCGCGCCTATTCGAAAGGCAAATACGATGGGATCGACTATCTTCCCGGGCAGGGGTACATCGAGTTCACGGGCGACTACGACTTCAAGACGCCGTACTATTTTCCCGAGCCGCCGAGCGTGCCCAATGTCAAGACAGAGCTCGTCGACGGCGAGTTTCTGATGACCTTTCCCTTCACCAACCCGCTGCCGATCGTGCAAAACGGCAGCGAGCTGCACTGGGCGCGCTTCCACTGGCAGATCCACGAGGCCTTCCGCTGGAAAGACGCCAATACGCTGACCTACGTGAAGAGCGTCTGGGACGCCAACTCGGTACCCGCAGGATCCGAGCTGATCATGATGTTCGGCGTCAGCGGCTACTACGTCACCTCGTCCGTCGATTGAGCCCAGCTTCAGCCGACGGGCTGTCCCCAACCTCCGAATGGAGCAAGCCATGGCCCCGCGACTGAGTCTCGTGATCCTCGCCGTCGACGACCTGGAGCAGGCGGCGGCATTCTACGAGCCGCTGCTCGAGTGGCGCCGCGACGTCGACGTTGCGGTCTATCGCGAATATCGGTCGGCCGACGGATTTCGACTCGGCCTCTATCAGCGCGACGGCTTCGCGCGAAACACGACGCGGCGACCCGAGCCGTTGGTGGCGCCAGCGATCAGCGCGACGGAGCTCTATTTTTTCGACGGTGACCCGGCAGCGGCGTGCGAAAAGGCGTTGTCCCTCGGTGCCGAGCTGCTGAGCCCCCTCGCCGAGCGCCCCTGGGGTGATCGCGCGGTGTACGTGCGGGCTCCCGAGGGGACCGTGCTGGTCTTCGCTGCGAAACGGGACGGGGGCTGACGGCCAGAGGGACCGACACGCGCTCAGCGCGGGCCATCCCCGACGACCTCTCCCTCGGCGATGCGGATATCCTTGTCCTTGAAACCCAACAGGTAGAGCAAGCTATCCAGTGAGCGCTGGTTGTACGAGTAGTCCGCCTTCTCGCGCAGCGCGCCCTTGGCGTTGAAGGCGATACCCAGCCCCGCAGCGACGATCATGTCGATATCGTTGGCGCCGTCGCCGATCGCGATCACGTCGTCGGGGTTGATCTGCTCCTTGAAAGCCAGCTCGCGCAGGATCGCCGCTTTGGCTTCGCGGTTGACGATCCGCCCGAGGACGCGCCCGCTCAAGCGCCCATCGACGATCTCGAGCTCGTTGGCGAAGGCGTAGTGAAGCCCCAGGCGCTCACGCCAATACTCGACGAAGGGCGTGAACCCTCCAGAGACGACGGCCAGCTTGTAGGCGTGGGTCCGCAGCACGTGGGCCAGCGTCTCGGCACCTGGGGTGAGGGTCAGCCGCTCTTTGACACGCTCGAGGACGGCGACGTCGAGGCCGGCCAGAGCTTGGACGCGCAGGCGCAGCGACTCGTCGAAGTCGAGCTTTCCCGCCATCGCCTCCTCGGTGATCCGGTGCACCTCGTCACCTTTGCCCGCTTCCTTCGCTAGCTCGACGATCACCTCCTGCTGGATCAGCGTCGAGTCCATGTCCATGATCACGAAGCGCCGCGAGTAGCGTCGCCGATTCTCGTGCTGGATCGCGATGTCGACGCCCCAACGCATCCCGCCGGTCAAGAGCTTGGCTTTGAGCTTCGGGCTCAGATCGCCGCCGGGATTGTCGATCACGAACTCGAAGCAGCGCTGGCGCCACTCGCCGCGCTTGAAGATCTTCTCGATGTTGTGGCCGTGAAAGGTCAGGGCGCCCGCGAGCTCGGCGATGAGCGAGGCGGTGATCTGCTCACCGATCAAGGTGATCGCGTACGGGTCGTGCAACACCTCGCGCTGGACCGGGTCGAGCATGCGGAAGTCGATCTCGATCCCGAGCTCTTTGCCACGCCAAAGCAGCTCTTTGAGCACGGCGTTGTCGCCTTGAAGCCGGACCTTCAGGTTGATGATCAGGTAGCTGTCGAAGACCTCCTGGTCGATGTCGACGATCTCGGTGTCATCCTGGGCGAGCACGCTCATCACCGCTGCGGTGATGCCTGGGCGGTCGCGTCCGGTGATCGTGATCAGCACGCTCTGATCGTAGGGTTGGGGAATCATGGGATACTCCAATGTTCGAATCCACGTCTGTCGGCGGAGCTTCATCAGTGAAAAGGCGTCGAATCGGTGGAATGTGGATGAACCGGCCTTCGGCCCGCAAAGCCCGCATCGAGCTCGTGGTAGTACGCGATGTCCCCTTCGCCGAACTGCCAGCAGAGCAAGACCTCGCGCCCCTCGAGCCGACTGTTGAAGTCGACCAGCCCGAGCTGCAGATCCTTGACGACCGCGCCCGTCGCCTGGATCTCGTCCAGCTCTTTCTGGATCGCCGTGAGGGTCTGCTTGAAGGTCTCTTTGAGCTCGAGAATCTCGCGGGCGTCGCTAGCCTGCGCTTTCCAGGCGGTGCGGACGTCGACGCCGTGAGTGGCGAGCTCGTTGCCGAGCCGCCGCAGATCGGCCTTGCGGGCGAAGACCACCGAGAGATGGTGACGGATTTTCGGCAAGAGGGCGTTGGCTTCTTCGACTGTGAACCGCTGGTCGCTCATCTCGCTCCCCGAGGTACCGCGTTCGGGCCATGGCTGCGCATCAGTATAGCCGATCTGGGTCGCACAGAGGAAGGCATTTGGTCACCACGGACAGGGTTGGGCGTTGACTTCGAACGGGCTTCTTGATAGGTTGCCAGCTTCGTTCGTGTTGAGTATCTTTCGGTTTTTTTTCTGGAGTCGGCACATGGGTTGGAAAGAATTCGTCGAACGACACAAGAAGCGGCGCGCGGAGCGCCAGGTCGAGCGCAACGAGAAGCGGCTGATGAACAAGTGGCAGCCATCGCCCGAACGCAAGCGCGCGATCGACGTGCTCTACGAGATCGGAAGTGAGGCAGCCGTCGAGTCACTGCTCAAGCGCTTCACATACTCGACCGAGGGCTCGATCGTCGACGAGGACGAGAAGTCGATGGTCTACGAGCGTCTGCTGGCGCTGCACGAGGTGACCGTCGAACCGCTCAAGCGCTTCATCAAGCGCGAAGAGGCGGTCTATTGGCCGCTCAAGGCGTTGGTTCGCGCCGCGGACGAAGACACCGCGGTGGCGACGCTGCTCGAGGCGATTCGAGCGATCCCCGAAAGCTACGGAACCGATCTGAAGCGAAAAGAGCAGCTCGTCTCGAACCTCCGAGAGTTTCGACGCGACGACGTCTTCGACGCGTTGATCGAGTGCCTCGCCGACAGCGCCGAGGAGATTCGCTTCCTGGCGGTCGACGGCGTCCTCGTCTTCCCCGAGGACCGCGCGATGCCGCATCTGGTGGCGCGTCTCGCCGATCCGGAGGAGACATCGCGGGTCAAGATGCAGATCCTCGAGATGCTCGTCGAGAACAAGTGGAAGATCGACAAGAAAGAAAAATCGAAAATTGCCGGGAACATACCCCAGAACTACTTCATCGGGGACACCGGCGCGGTATTGAGGAGATAGCGGGTAGACCATGGCGAAAAATCCGGTGACGGTCGAGGGCTTTCGCGCCCTGCAGGAGCGGCTCAAACAACTCAAAGAGATCGAGCGACCGGCCAACGTCCGCGCGATCGAAGAGGCGCGGGCCCACGGCGACCTGAGCGAAAACGCCGAATACGCCGCGGCGAAAGAGCGACAATCGTTCATCGCGGGAGAGATCACGCAAGTCGAGACCTTGATCGCCACCGCCGAGGTGATCGACCCGACGACCCTGGGTGGAGAGCGCGTCGTCTTCGGCGCCACCGTCAGTCTCTTCGATTTGGACAAGGACGAAGAGATGCAGTACAAGATCGTCGGCGTCTCGGAGGTCGACCTGAAGCAGAACAAGATCTCCTACGAGAGTCCCATCGCCCGGGCGATCATCGGCAAGCAGATCGGTGACGAGGTCCAAGTTCGGACCCCCGGCGGACTGCGAAACTACGAGATCACCGACGTGGTATTCCGCTAGACCCCACCAGCCCCGCACATTCTTCTCCAGCAGATCGGTTTCGGGACGCTCAACGCTCGCTCGCATCGGGGAGCATCACGCGCAGGCGAAAGCGCACCAACGAAAGCCCCGACGACTTCGGCCCCGCATCGGGCTTGGCCCTTCCGCGGTACACGACACGGTGCTCTCCGATCTGGACCGAGAGGCGAGCAGGCAGCGTCTCGTCCGCGGGTGGCGCGACGACGGGACCGCGGGTCAAGAAGCGGTGCTCCAACGCGATCACCCGAAAGAGCGCCTGTACGTCGCGCGGGTTCACACGGACGCGTCGCACGCTCGACGCTTCGCCGACGATCGCCCGCCGCCCGTTTCCGCGACCATCGACGCGAAACATCCGAACGCGCCCGCCGGGCTCGGTCTCCCGATACTCGATGACCAACGCCGGATTCGGCAGGACCGCCTTCGCTCCGTCGCGCATCCAACGCGGCGCCCCCAGCTCCGCCGCCCCGCAGATCGCGACAAGCCCCAGACAGACCAACACCACCACGACGCCCCTAACGCCGCAGATGGGTACGGATCGCCCACTCGCTCTCGTGGGCAAGCCGTGCCCAGATGCAAGGCAGCCACCAAGCGCGCGACGCAGGCGTATCCGGACATACGTCGAGGAGCAAGCGCGGTGGCTAACGCCGCAGATGGGTACGGATCGCCCACGAGAGATGGAGTCAGTCCTTGGGAGCCTGGCGGAATGCACGCCAAATCGCGTTCGTCTTTTCACGAAGTGTCGTCTCGCCCGTGAGCACGTTGTGACCGAGAACGCCGCGGAACACGATCGGCTCACGCATCGCGTTGCAGCTCACTGGATTGGCGAGGTCGACGCTGAACGAAAAGGCACGCTCTTCGATCTTCAGCTTGCAGAGAGGCGCCGTCACGGTCTGACCGGAGGCGGTCACCGTGATCGTACCCTTGAGCTCCGCGTCGACGACGATGGTCAGCTTGCGGGTGGGGTATTTGGGGATCGTCATCGAGCCGTGCCACGTGCCAACCAACCCTGGTGCGCACCCCGTGCTAGATGCTACGCAGATCGCCAGTATCATCCAGATCCCGATCGCCCGAAACGCGTTCATCGCTTACTTACCCTTGCACTGCTTGAGCTCGTCGTAGTCTTTACGATTCAAGATGCAGTCGACGACTTTCTTGGTACCCTTGCGGCGACAGGTCGAGACGCACTCCTTGACGTGGAATGCGTTCTTCTGCATGTACTCGTCGGCGATCTTCTTCGCCGCAACCTTTTGGTCGCTCTTGGTATTCGCGATACGCTTGGCGATCACGAGGTTCTTCATGTGATCGCAGCTCTTTTGGCATTCACTCTCGGTCGGCTTGTTACAGCCGGAGAACCCGACAAGGAGCGTCAACCACAATCCGACGACAAGAACTTTTCGCATGGCTCCTCCACCTAGGCCGTTGCGCGCGGGCAATCGCCCGGACTGGCAGGTTGTAGCACAACTGCATTCTGATCGCAAACGCTTTGTGCCCCTCGACGAGCGCGTCGAAATCCTTGGCCCGAGGCGACTTTACAGCCCTCGCCCGACGACGTAGTATGAAGCGACCAGAGATTCCGAGGAGCTCCGATTGTCCTATACGTTCCAGCGGCTCGCCCCTTCGATCGCGCTGATCCTGGCTCTCGCCATCGGCGGCGGCGGGTGCTCCAAGAAGAGGGACCGAGAGCTGCAGACGGTCAACACCTCCCAGGTGATCGAGCGTCAGCAGCGCAAGAAACGGCTGCTCGCGGTGCGCAATCGCGTGATCCGCGAGCTGCGCGCGCTGAAGAACCTCGAGCTCAACCGCGAGAACTACAGGCGCTCGGGGGCCAAGGCGCGGCGGATGAGCGACGCGCTCTCGATGTTCGTGCTGATCCCGATCGCCTCCAACCTCCCTCGGTTCAAAGCACGTCTCGAGGCGCAGCTCCGCGGGTCGAAGCTGAAGCTGGTTCGATTTACGGCCGATCGGCCGTCGCAGCCAAAACGCCAGCTGCCCGCGTCCTTCGTCGGTCGTCGTGCCTTCCCGTTTCGCCCGGGGGATCTCGTCGGACACCTGCGCGTCACCTTCGAGGTCGACGAGGCGTCTCCCGATGCGATCCGCAGCTTCTTCGAGGCGCGCCTGAAGCTCGAGCGCCTGATCCTCGTGGACTCGATACGACACCTCGAGGGTAAACGCTTTGCGATCCGCGCCCAGCTCTTCTTCTTCTTTCCGTTCAAGGCGCCGAAACACGAGCTTCCGCTCCTCGACGTGAGTAAGATGTTGCGCGACGCGAATCTCGGCACCTCATTGCGCGCGCTCGCCTCGGATCCCTCGCTGCAATCGCTCGTCGCCGAGATCGAGAGCGAGCTGCGCGAGTACCCCGCACGGCGGCGCAAAGCGAGCCAGAGCCTCTCGATCCTCTCCGAGGGACATCTCCTCGAGGCCCGCTGGAGCGCCTTCCGAGCTCTCAGCGTGCGCCATGATGGGCAGCTGTTCGCCAAGATTTATCGCGGCCCTGCGCCGACGAAGCGGCGATTCGGCCACCATCGGACAGACCCGCATCTGCGGCGGGGATCGAAGCTCACGCCAACACCGAAGCCGAAGCCCGCGCCGAAGCTGGGGCCGACGAAATGACGCTGCGGAGCGCAAAATCAGACGCGCCAGCGACACCGCCGCACGGCCAGCGCGACGGGCGATTCCCGGGCATCGCGACGTCGGCCACTTGCCTTTTCGGGATCGCGACTTATGTTGATGCCGATCGAAACCACAACCGACGGCTCGAGCGATGGGCCGTCCGCAACCGTACAGACAAGCGGTCATGAGCCAGAAAGACTACTACAAGACACTCGGCGTCGAGCGCGGCGCATCTCCCGACGAGCTCAAGAAGGCCTTTCGGCAACTGGCGCTGAAGTACCATCCGGACCGCAACAAGGGTACGCAAGGCGCCGAAGAGCGCTTCAAAGAGATCAACGAAGCCTACGCCGTCCTCAGCGACGCCGAGAAGCGCAAACAGTACGACCTCTATGGGGCCGACGGTTTCCGACAGCGCTTCAGCGAAGAGGACATCTTCCGCAACATGAACCTCGACGACCTCTTCCGCGACATGGGGTTGGGCGGCGAGTTTCTCGGCTCGATGTTCGGTCAGGGCGGGCGACGCGGCGGATATGGCTTCAACTTCAACTTCGGCAACGGCTCGCGTGGCGCCAGTGCGCGCGCCCCTCGGGCGAAGGGACAGGACCTCTCGGCGAACCTCAGCGTGAGCTTTCACGAGTCCGTCTTTGGTGGCAAGCGCCGTGTACCGCTGCGGATCGGGGGAATCGAGCAAGAGCTCGAGGTGAAGATCCCGCCCGGGGTCAAGCACGAAGCGAAGCTGCGGATTAGCGGCAAAGGCGCGCCGAGCCCCAATGGCGGCGAGCCCGGCGACCTCTATCTGCGCGTGCTGATCGAGCCGCATCCGCTGTTCACGCGCGAAGGAGACGACCTCTTCGTCGACGTCACCCTCTCGCTCGCCGACGTGATCTTCGGCGCGACGATCGAGGTGCCGACGATGGAAGAGCCCAAGAAGGTCAAGATCAAACCCGGGACGCTGCCGGGAACGAAGGTTCGGCTCCGCGGATTCGGCGTGCCAGCTCACGGAAAGCACCACACGGGCGATCTCTACGCCGTGCTGCGCGTGCGCGTCCCCAGCGGAGATGAGCTGACCGACGACGAGCGCGCCGCGATCGAGAGCCTGCGCGCCCGCGGCTACTGACGCCGAACATTTCCTTTTATTTTCAAGGTGTTTTACATCCGGCCGATGCAATTCGTTGCAAGCGATTGTCGCGCATTGATACAATTGGAGCAAACCCCTGCCGTGGAGGCGCGCCATGAAACTCCGAGCTGTGCTCATCGCATGGGTAGTCGGAATGCTCTGCGCGCCGCCAAGCGACGCGCGACCGGTCGCCCTGATCCCGGCCCGCGTGGTCAACGTCTTCACCCTCGATGGCTCCCACGTCGTCCTCTTGCGAACGGGCAACGAAAAGCTCATCCCGATCTGGATCGGCCGCAACGAAGCGATCGCGATCAGCCTGCGCCTCGCCCGACGCTCTCCTCCGCGTCCGCTGACCCACAACCTGCTCGAGAGCTTGCTCAAAGAGCTGAACGCGACGATCGTCAAGGTCGTGATCGAGGACGTGCGCCGCAACGTCTATCTCGGCCGGATCTATCTCAAACAGGGGCGCCGCAGCTTCAGCATCGACGCGCGCCCCTCGGACTCGATCACCCTCGCGGTCGGCGCCAACGCGCCGATCTTCATCGCCCGCAGCGTGGTGGTCAAGGCCGGAATCGAGCCAAAAGAGCTGAAATCCCGCGGCAAGAAGCCGAAATCCCAAAAGAAAGTGACGACTGGCGAGACGATCTGAGCGCCGCGGTCGCGGGTCGCTGAGCCACGCCTGCGACGGAACGCCTGCGTTCACGACGCTGGCTTTGGTTGGTCGAGGGCGCTATTGGTGGGTCTTTAGCCACTCGAGACGCCTCTTCGCTTCGTCCACGTAGCGGCTCGGTTCGTCGGGCTTCTTCGTGGCGAGGCGCAGATAGCGCTTCCAATACTGGACCGCCTTCGCGCGATCCTTCTTCTCCCAGGCGAGGGCGAGGTTGAAGTGGGCGCTGGTGAAGCGCGGTTTGAGGCGCAGCACCTTCATCAGGGCAGCGATCTCCTTGTCGACCAGCTTCTTCTTGCTGTAGAGCACGGCGAGGTTGTAGTACGCCTGGTGGTTGCGGGGGCTGAGGGCGATGCATTTGAGGTACGCGCGCTCCTCCTCGTCGTGCTCCTTGAGAAGCCCGTGCATCACCCCCTTGTTGTACCAAACCTCCGCCATTTTCGGGCGTATCCCGAGGACGATGTTGTAGTAGGTCAGCGCCGCCTTGGGCTGATTCTGCCGGGCATAGAGGTTGGCGAGGCTGAGCAAGGCGTAGAAGGCGTTGGGGTTCTTCTTGACCAGCTTCTCGAACATCGGCTTCGCCTTGGATCCCTGGCCTCCGCGCATGTAGGCCGCCGCAAGCTGTACGTAGGCCTCGGAGAAGTCGGGCTTGGCCTCGAGGGCGCGTTCGAAGGCGATGATCTCCTGCGAGGTATTGTTCTTTTGCCGATAGACCAGGCCGAGGTTGTAAAAGCAGAGGTGATTCTTCGGGTTCGCCTCGGCGCAGCGGATCAGCGCGTCGATCGCGTCGTCGAGACGCTTCATCTCGACGTAGATCAGGCCCTTGTGCAGAAACGTCGCCGCCGATTTCGGCTCGAGCTTGAGCGCCTTGTCCAGCGACGCGAGGCCCTGGCGATAGCGCTTGCGCCGCGCCTCGAGGCTACCGAGGTAACGATAGACCTCGGCCGAGGGTTTCAGGCGCACGAGGCGATGAAACTCGGCGATCGCGCGATCGAGCTTCCCCAGCTTGACGTAGGAGACCGCCAGATTGTGGCGAGCGTTCTCGTCTTTCGGCTTGATTTTCAGCGCCGCCAGATAGGACGAGACCGCGTCGGCGTACTTTCCCAGCTTCGTGTAGGCCACGCCGAGGTTGTAATTCGCCATGAAGAACTTGCGGCGCCCACGAAGCGCCTTCTTGTAGAGCTCGATCGCGCCCGTCGTGTCGCCGTTCTTCATCCGATCGTTCGCGTCGAGGTACCACTCCTCGGGGCTCTTGGCGTGGGCCGTCGCGGCGATGCCGATGACGAGCGCGGCCCAGAGCAGGCGGATCAGACGTCTGCGCATTCTCATCACCTACTTGTTGCTCTTGAGTTCCTTGAGATACTTCTCGGCCTGCGGCAGCCAGCGCGCCTGCTCTTTGGGCAGCTTCTTGGCGAGCGCAATGTAGCGTTCCCAGGTCTCGATCGCCTGTTTCCGGTCTTTTCGGTGCAACGCGATCGCCAGATTGAAGAGCGCGTTGGGATAGGCCGGCTTAAGCTTGAGCGCCTTCTGATAGGCGTCGATCTCGTCGGCGCTCTTGCTCAGTCGACCATAGGCCACGCCGAGGTTGTACCAGGCCTTATGGTACTTGGGATCGTGCTCGAGGCACTTCTTGTAGGCGGCGATCTCGTCGGGCAGCTTGTTCAGACGGCCGAGGGCGACCCCCTTGTTGAACCAGGCGTCGGCGAGCTTCGGATTGATCGCCAGGGCCTTGTCGTAGTGGCCGATCGCCTCGCTGAACTTCTGCTGTCGGGCGAGGAGAATCCCCAAATTGATGTGGGCGTCCGCAGACTTCGGGTCCGCCGCGAGCACCGACTGGTAGGTCTTCACCGCCTCGTCGGGCTTGTTCGCATCCTCATAGGCGATCGCCAGGTTGAACATCGCCTTGACGTAGTTCTTCTTGCTCTCGATCGCCTTCTTGTAGGCCTCGATCTCGTCGTTGCGCTTGCCCAACCGCCCGTACGCAAGGGCCAGATTGAACCAGGCGAAGGCGAACTTCTTCCGCTTCGCCAACGCCTTGCGGTACGATTCGACGGCCTTGTCGTACTTGCCCGCGTCGAGCTGCTTGTTGCCTTCGTTGTACCAGTCTTCGGGCGTGGTAGCGGCCTTTGCCAGGGAACCCGAGAGGATCCCCCCGAGCAGCCACACCACGAACAATCGTCTCGATCTGCGGGTCATCGCGATTCCTCGATCAATGTCGAACACCACACGAGAATAGCGAATTCGTGTCGTTGCGGCAACACCCGTAAATTTTCGACGCACACCGGGAAAAAATCATGACTAAACGTTCACGATTTTGCTATTCTATGAACAGATGGTCACAAAGGAGGCGCCCCGATGACCGGCGACCTGATAGCTCAACCCTCCGAGCCCCTCCTCGCCCCCCGGGAGCAGGAGATTCTGCGATCGCTGCTCGACGCGGTCATTCCCGACAATAGCCGACTTCCGCGGCCGCGCGCAGAGATCGAAGAGCGCTACCACCTCTATCTCGCGCTTCTGCCCGAGAGCGTCCGCTCGACGATGACGAGCATGCTCTGGGCGCTCGAAATCGGCGCTGCCGCACGCTACTTCAAACCGTTCACGAGGCTCGACCAGGCCCAGCAACAGCAATATCTCTACTGGCTCTACGACAAGGTCTATCCTACACACGTGGCGATCCGCGCCCTGCTCTTCGGCCTCAAGTACGCCTACTTCAGCGCGCCGACGGTGAAGAGCTATCTCGGCCACCGCCTTCGCGTCGAGACCTCGAGCGAGCCGCTCCCGCGCTACATGCAAGAGCGGATGATCTCGACCCGCGACTGGACGCCTGGAGAGCCGATCGAGGCGGACGTCGTCGTGATCGGGACCGGAGCTGGCGGCGCCGTCGTCGCCAAAGAGCTGGCGCAGCGCGGCCACGCCGTGGTGATGCTCGAGTCCGGCCGCTATCACGGGCGGCAGCACTTCAACGGCGACCCTCTCGAGATGACCAAGCGGATGTATCGCGGCAACGGGATGGTGATCACCGTCGGCAACAGCCCGATCGTTCTGCCCCTTGGGCACACCGTCGGCGGGACGACGGCGATCAACTCGGGCACCTGCTACCGCACGCCCGACAAAGTCCTTCAGCACTGGGCCAGCGATCTCGGCCTGCGCGAGCTCGGTCCCGAGCAGATGGGCGGCTATTTCGAGCGCGTCGAGTCGATGCTCGGCGTCGTCGAAGCCCAGACGAAGTATCTCGGCGGAACGGCGCGAAAGATCGCGATCGGCGCGGAGATGCTCGGCCTCAAACACGGGCCGCTGCGGCGCAACGCCGCCGATTGCGACGGCCAAGGGCTCTGCTGTCACGGCTGCCCGACGGACGCAAAGCGCTCGACGAACGTGAGCTACGTCCCCGCAGCGCTCAAGCACGGGGCGATGCTCGTCACCGAGGCGCGGGTCGACGAGTTTCTGATCCGCGGCGACCGTGTCGAGGGGGTCGTCGCTCGTGGTGTCGACGCCACCGACCAGCCCTACCGCCTCGAGGTGCGCGCGCCGATCGTCGTCGTCGCCTGTGGCTCGATCTACACCCCACTGCTGCTGATGCGAAACGGACTCTGCAGCACGAGCCATCAGCTCGGGCGTAACCTGACGATCCACCCGGCCTACAACGCCTTCGCCCTCTTCGACGAAGATCTCGGCGATCAGCTGGCGATCCCACAGGGATATGCGATCGAAGAGTTCAAGGAACAGGGCATCCTGTACGAGGGAGGCACGGCGCCGATCGGGATCACCGCGGGGGGGCTCTCGATGATCGGACCGCGCTTCGCCGAGGTGATGTCGCGGGCGCGAGGCCTCGGCAACTTCGGCTTCATGATCTGCGACACCTCGCGAGGCAGCGTGATCGAAGGACCCAACGGTGCGCCGCTGATCAGCTACTACCTCAACCGCCGCGACGTCGAGCGGATCCGCTTCGGCCTCGACATTCTGGCGCGGGTCTATTTCGCCGCGGGCGCCGAGGCGGTGCTGCCGAACATCTTCGGGATCCAAGAGCTACGCGGCGAAGCCGACCTCGAGATGCTCAAGCGTGTCGACCTCCAGGCGCGCCATCTGCAGCTGACAGCCCACCATCCCCTCGGCACGGCGCGGATGGGCCACCATCCGACGACCTCGGTCGTGACCCACGAGCACGAGACCCACGATATTCGCAACCTCTACATCGTCGACGGCTCGGTGGTGCCGACACCGCTGGGCGTGAACCCGCAGATCACGATCATGTCGATGGCGACGCGAGCGGCGGAGAAGATCTCCGAGCGCCTCGAGCAGCTGCACCACTGAGCGTCCCCGCGATCCACTCGCAGCGCCCTCCGAGCGCTTCGTCACGAGCAGGCGATCCCTCGCTTTTCCGACGGCCGTCGATACCGTATAATGGCGGCTCATTTCGCCGAGACGTGGTGACACGCTGGCGACGAACCAGGAGCTCCACCGTGCAGACAGCCCTCCCCGCTCGACGGGATCCGTTGCTCTCTCGCTCAACTCCGCTTCTGTTGACGCTGATCGCCGCGACGCTGATCGGCTGGGCGACGCCGAGCTTTGCTCAGGGTGCCAACTCGCCGACCCGCGGTGTGCGGCTCCTCTCCGAGTCGGTCTCCGACAGCTGGGACGCGAGCGCCCTCGAGCTCAACCCCGCGGGGATCGGCTTCATCGACGGCTGGAACTTCGCCTTCTATCATGCGACCTTCGGAGAGAAGGACGGCGAGGGGGACTCGGTCTTCTTCGCGGCGCGGATCATCGGCCCCTGGACCGTCGGCTTCGGCATGCAGTTCTTGCGCTGGAGCCAGTTCGGCGGCGACTACTTGAAGCTCACCATCACCAACACGCTGAACCTGCACCGCACCTTCGCGATCGGCTTCAGCTACAACTTCTTCGTCGACGACAAGGATCGCGACATCCGCAAGCTCGGCAGCTTCGACGTCGGCCTGATCTATCGCCCGTTCAGCTGGCTCTCCCTCGGACTGGCGGTGAAGGACATCGACACGCCGCTATTTCGCGGCAAGCCGCTCAACCGCTTCTACGACGTGGCCGTCGGCCTGCGCCCGGGCGACGAGCCGCGCTACAGCTTGAGCCTCGGGATGCGGATCGAGGAGAACGCGGCGACCGTCGACCCCTACCTCGCCTTCCGCTTCGAGCCCCTCGACGGCTGGGTGCTCCTCGGTCAGGCGGGATTGATGCGGCGCAGCAGCCGCAACAACTTCTACGCCAGCTTCGGGATGGAGTTCAACTTCTCGCTGATCGGCGCGGGCGCGGGCTATCAGTTCGAGCGGATGAACGGCAAGAACACCCACGGCTTCACGACCTACTTCCGCGTCTCCTCGCGCGCCTTCCGCACACTGCTTCGGCCGCGCCAAATCTACCCGGTTCTGGAGCTCGGCGGTGGGCTCACCGAGTACAACCGCTCGGGCCTCTTCGCGACCAAGCGCCCGACGCTCTTCGCCTACGTCCACGCGATCCACTACTATCGGCTGGACAAGAGCGTGGCGGGGCTGGTGATCCGGTTGAGCGGTGGCGGGATGGGCTGGGCACAGGCCGAAGAGATCCGCAACGCCCTCGCCGCCTTCCAGAAGGCGGGTAAGAAGGTCGTTGTGCACATCGACAGCACCAACGCCCTCGGCTTCTACCTCGCGAGCGTCGCCGACCTCTTGACCGTCAACCCCGCGGGTGGCGTCTACCTCACGGGGCTCTCGACGACGTTGACCTTCTTCAAGGGAGTGATGAGCAAGATCGGTATCGAAGCGGATTTCGTCCGCATCGGCAAATACAAGAGCTTTCCCGAGACCTTCACCCGCCGCAGCCCGACCGAGCCGAACAAGATGGTGCGCAACAGCCTGCTCGACGGGATCTTCGGGCACTTCCTCGACTCGGTCGCCGCGTCGCGCCACGTCTCCCGCACGCGGGTGCGCGAGGCCCTCGACCGCGGGCAGTTTCTGCCCGAGGAGCTGCAACGCTACCAATTGATCGACCGCGCCCTGAACTTCGACCAGCTCGGACAGGCGATCAAAAAGCGCTGGGGCGGCTCTCCGGTGATCAAGACGCGCTATCCCTCGCTGCGGCGACAGCCGACGAATTGGTCCGAGCCGAACGAGATCGCGATCCTCGTCGTCGACGGCTCGATCGTCGAAGGCAGAAGCCGCACGATCCCGCTGATCGACCAGCGCTTCACGGGCTCGGCTTCATTCGCCAAGTTGATGGCCCAGGTGCGCAGCAACCGTCGGATCAAGGCGGTCGTGGTGCGCGTCGACTCGGGGGGCGGATCGGCCCTCGCGTCAGACATCATGCACCGCGAGATCCTCCTGACGCGCAAGGTCAAACCGGTCGTCGTCAGCTTCGGCAACGTCGCCGCGTCGGGCGCCTACTACCTCGCCGCCGGAGCGAACAAGATCTTCGCCTCGCGGACGACGATCACGGGCTCGATCGGGATCTTCGCGGGCAAGTTCGTCTTCAGCGGCCTCTTCCGCTGGCTCGGCATCGACCGCGTCAATTTCAAGCGCGGGCGCTACGCCCAGCTCTTCTCGATCGACAAGAAGTTCGACCCCGCCGAGCGCCGTTTGGTGCTGCAGAAGATCACCCACTTCTACCAGATCTTCCTGCGCCGCGTGGCGACGGGGCGTAGGTTGACGACCCAGGCGGTCGACAAGGTCGGTCGCGGCCGCGTTTGGCTCGGCTCACAAGCCAAGCCCCTGGGCCTCTTCGACAGCTACGGCGGGCTCTGGGACGCCCTGATGGAGGCGCGACGCCTGGCGGGGATCGACAAAGGTGAGCGCATTCGCTATCGCTTGCTGCCCGAGCTCGGGTTCTGGGAGCGGATCAAGAAGTTCTTCGGCGTCAAGACGAGCCCCGACCTCGGCTTGCTCGGGCAGGCTCAACAAAAGGTGCTCCAGCTCCTCGCTCCCGCGCTTCTGCAGTACCGCGCATACGAGCCGCTGGCGCTGATGCCGTTCATCATCGAGTTTCGCTGAGCCTTGGAGATTGGCGGCTCACCGTGATACGCTTCGGCTGAGATAGGAACCACGCTTCGATGAGGCCCTGATGCGAATTCTGGTGACCAACGACGACGGCATCCAAGCCGCAGGGATCCGCGCCCTCGAGACCGCGGCACGCCGATTTGGCGACGTGACCGTGGTCGCACCCGCGAATGAGCAGAGCTCGATCGGCCACGCGATCTCGCTGCGCTCGCCCCTGCGGGTGCAGCGTCTCGACGAGCGGCACTATGCCGTGGTGGGAACGCCGACCGACTGCGTGTACCTGGCGATGCACCGAATCTACAGCGAGCCGCCGCAGCTGGTGCTGAGCGGTATCAATCACGGCGCGAACCTGGGCGACGACGTGACCTACTCGGGAACGGTGGGAGCGGCGATCGAGGGGTTGATCCAGGGCGTACCATCGATCGCCTTCTCTCTGTGTCGCGGCTCGAACTTCGACGCCTGTGTCCCCCACATCGAGCGCGTGATCGAGGCGGCCCTCGACGAGCCTGTCGATCGCCCGTTGCTCTTGAACGTCAACTTTCCCGACTGCAGCGACGGTGTCACGGGCTTCTTCCTCGGCTCCCTCGGACGGCGCCACTACGGCAAGATCGTCGACGAGCGCAAGGATCCGCGCGGTGGTTCCTACTTCTGGATCGGGGGACCGCTGGTCAAGCACCGGGAAGAGCCGGGCTCGGACGAGCTGATCGTGCGCCAGGGCGGCGTATCGGTCACGCCGTTGACCGTCGACCTCACCGACTACCGCACCTGGCAGAAAATGCAGGGCTGGAAGTTGATCTCATCGTGACAGCCGAACGCTACAGCCGCGATCACGACCCCTTCGTGCGCGAGCGCATGCAGATGGTCGTGCGCCAGCTGGGCGAGCGCGACATCTTCGACCCGCGGGTCCTCGAAGCGTTCCGCCGCGTGCCGCGCCACGAGCTCGTTCCCCGCACCCTCTGGGACGAAGCGTACGAGGACCATCCCCTGCCGATCGGCGAAGGGCAGACGATCAGCCAGCCCTACATGGTGGCGATCATGCTCCAGCTCTTGCGGCTGCGCGGCGTCGAGCGGGTGCTCGAGATCGGCACGGGATCGGGCTATCAGACGGCTCTGCTCGCCGAGCTCGCCGCCGAGGTCTTCTCGATCGAGCGCGTCCCCACACTCGCCGAACGCGCCGAGGGAGATCTCGAGCGCCTCGGCTATCGGAACGTCTCGATCCGCGTGGGCGACGGCACGCTCGGCTGGCCCGAGTGCGCACCCTATGACGCGATCGTCGTCTCGGCTGGCGCTCCGAGAGTCCCGGCGCCGTTGGTCGAGCAACTGGGCGACGGCGGGGTGCTCGCCGTGCCGGTGGGGTCGCGCAGCGTTCAGTATCTTACGCTTGTACGCCGACGCGGAAA
>JAGQJP010000811.1 GCA_020430585.1 Myxococcales bacterium
AAGGTCTTCGTCCGCGTGTCGTTGAGCGCCTGCGTCTTCGCCCGTAGGCGCGCGGCCTGGTCCTCGAGGCGCTTGCGGATCAGCTCGTAGGCGCCACCTTCGGCGACGGCGCTGTCCGCAGTCGTCGCCGGTTGTTGTGCGGAGGGCTCTTTCGTCACGGCTCCCACCTAATCGGCCGATCTCATTTGGCCAAAGGCAGCTCGGCGACGCCGAGCTTCTTCGCGTACTCGAGGAGCTGACCGATCCGGCTCCGCTCGGCGTCGTCGCCACCGCTCATCAGGTGGCCGAGGAAGGCCGAGAGCGTCAGCTGCTGCACCTCACCCGCGCCGAGGGCGGGGCGGCTGAGGACATCCTTGAGGTCTTGAGGCAGGCTCGTCTTTCCGCTCAGGTAGTCCTTGAGCAGCGTCTTCGCCGTCTCGCCGTTGCGGACAAAGCCATCCAAGGACTTGGTGACGGAGATCGCGTTGACCATCCGATCGAAGAAGGCGCCGTCGCCACCGACGATGTCGATGTTCGCATTCTTGAACGCTTCGGAGAGGATCCGCGCCTGCGCTTCGGCGACCTGTTTGCGAGCGCCGATCGTCTCGAGCTCGATCACCTTGAGCTGGTCGAGCTGCAGACGATACTCTTCGTGGGCCCGGGACTTGTCGTCCATCTGCTTCATCGCGTTGAATTTCTCGACCAGGCCCGTCGCCTCGGCGATCTGTTTCTCGCGGATCGCCGTCGCTTCCGCGATCCCGCGCTTCTCGATCACCTGCGCCTCGCCCTCGTTGACGCGCACCCGCGCCATCCCTTGCTCTTCTTCCCCCTGCGCCTGTGCCAGGAGCTTCTCGCGATTGACCGTCGCCTCGGCCAAGCCGAGCTTCTGCACCGTCTCGGCCTCGGCCTGCTGCACGCGGACCCGAGCCATCCCCTTCTGCTCTTCGCCCTGTGCCTCGGCCTGGTAGCTCTCGAGCTTGACGCGCGCCTGGGCGAGCCCCTGCTTCTCGATCGCGTGGGCGTCCGCCTCTTTGACCTTCACCTCGGCGAGGCCTGGCGCTGCCGCTTCCGCCTGCACACCCTCGGCGAGGCGAACCTTCGCCTTCGCCTTCTTGTCGGCGGCGTCGAGCTCGGCCTGCGCCATCGTGTTGATCTCGACGGCGCGGTGCGAAGCCGCGGTCTTCTGGGCCTCGGCCTTCTTGATGTCCTTGACCAGCATCTCTTCGGCTTCCGCCTCGGCGAGGGTGATCTTCACCGATTTCTGACGCTCCGCTTCCTTTTTCACGCGCAGGTCCTTGATCTGTTCCTCTTCGTCGGCGACGGTGCGCTCGACGGCGACGCGTTCGCGCACGACGTCGGCGATCTCCTTGCGCTCGATCTCGAGGGCTTTCTCTTTCGAGATCCGCTCGAGCTCGACCTCGCGCTCCCGGGCGATCGACTCGAGATCGCGGGCGCGTTTGACCTTCTCTTCCTCGATCGCCACGGCGCGCTCGCGGTTCTTGTGCGCCACCTCGACCTCGCGGCCCTTGTTCTCTTCGGCGATCGCCAGCTGCTCATCGGTCTTGATCCGCGCCGACTCCGCCTTCTGTCGCTCTTCGGCGGTGACGCGGACGATCTCCGCCTCTTCCCGGGCGCGGATCGTCGCCACTTCGCGCTTTTGCTTGGCGATCGCGTCGTTCTCCTGCTTCTCGAGCTCGAGCATCTGCTCTCGCGTTCGCACGTCTTTCTCTTTGATCTTCAGCTCTTCCTCGCGACGGGCGATGTTCGTCGCCACGTGCTCGGTCGCCGTCAGCTCGGTGATCTTGCGGATCCCCTGGGCGTCGAGGATGTTCTGCGGATCGAGCTGCTCGAGCGGCGTCTGCTCGAGGTAGTCGATCGCCGCGTCCTCGAGGACGTAGCCGTTGAGGTCCTCGCCGATCGACTCGGTGATGTCGGTGCGGAACTGATCGCGCTTTTGGTAGAGATCGACGAAGTCGAGCTGCTTGCCGACGCTCTTGAGCGCCTCGGAGAACTTCGCGGTGAAGAGCTCTTTGAGGGTCTCGGGGTCCGACGCGCGATTACAGCCGATGCTGTGGGCGACCTTGAGCACGTCTTCGTCGTTCTTGTTCACGCGCACGAAGAAGGTCACCTGGATGTCGGCGCGGATATTGTCCTTGCAGATCAAGCCGTCCTTGCCGTGGCGGTCGATCTCGATCGTCTTGAGGGAGATGTCCATCACCTCTGCCTTGTTGACGATCGGCCAGACGACGCCGCCCGTGAAGGTGACGATCGGCGGCCGATCCCCCATTCGGTTGATGATCAGCGCCTTGCCCTGCTCGACCTTCACATAGAACTTGGTGATGAGCGCCGCGATGCCGAAAAGCAAGAGCACCGCGAAGCCGACGATTGCGGCTAGCATGATCAAAGTCGAGGTATCCATTGCTGACACTCCTCTGGTCGTGACCAACGTCGTCGAGGGGCTCGTCCCCCCGTATTGCTCGTCCTGGGGCGCGTCGCTCGGGGCGCGCCCGGCAGCTCGGCACGAGGCCGCGGCGATGCGCCTGCCTCAGTGCCGTTTGCTCTCGTCGCTCGCGCCCGCTACGCTGGACGCGTCTTGCTCGCTCGAGCCGATCTGGCTCTTCTGTGTCGGCGGCGACGGGGCGGGAAGCTCACCGTACGCCTCCTCCAGCGGAACGATCTGATAGGTGCGTTTCTCGGGGTCGTAGTCGATCACCATCGCTTTCGAGCCCTTCGTCAGCTGGTTCGCCTCTGCGCAACGCACGAAAAGCAGCATGTCGTGTCCTCCCTCGGCCCAGCGCGCCTGGCCGAACTTGCCGTCGACTCGCAGGGTCATCACGGTCACCGTCCGTCCCAGCAAATTGTGGCCGCCGAAGGTCTGACCCGTATCGGAAAAGACCGCGCGCAGAGGTCGCACGACGAACGACGTCGCGACGAGCGAGGCGAAGAGCGAGAGGCCGAAGATTCCCGTGCCGATCGCGAAGCGCAAGAGCGCGTGATCGGTCCAGCTCATCAGATATTTCGCGCCGAAGAAGCTGAGGATCCAGGCGAAGAACGTCAACACGCTGATCACGATCGTGACGGGGATGCCCTTGAGTCCGAGAAAGTCGAGCAGTCCGTTCGATCCGTCAGCGTCGGCACCGTCGTGCGCCACGCCATCGGCCGCGCCGTCCGCCGCGCCGTGGGCGACACCGTCGACGCCGCCGTGGAGGGCCGCATCCGCTGCGCCGTGGAGGGCCGCATCCGCTGCGCCGTGGAGGGCCGCATCCGCTGCGCCGTGGAGGGCCGCATCCGCCGCGCCGTGGAGG
>JAGQJP010000812.1 GCA_020430585.1 Myxococcales bacterium
GACGCCGTCGAGCGTGTTGAGCGTACTCTTCTTGGACGAGCCGCATCCGACGACCAGACCCAGCGCGAACCAGCCGACGATCAGAGCGATTGCTGTAGCTTTCATGTCCCCCACCTCGTTCTCGCACCCCAAGACAGCCTAGCAGGTGCCGATTGCGCTTTCAACCGAGCCGATGCGCCTAGCGCCGACCGAAGACGTAGAGTCCTTCAGGCCGACCCTTGACCTTGCGAAAGAGCAACCCTCGGCCGTGATCGGTGCTGCGGCGCGCGTAGGAATTGATGTACGTGATCTTCGAGATCGCGTTCAGCGTATCGATCCGACGGTGGCCGTCGGTAACGCTGCGGAAGGGGTGAGAGCCCGCATGCATGTCGTACATCGGCGTGACCCGCACCGAGAGGAAGCGGACGCGGTGTCGACGCCCCTCGAAGCGCAGTCGAATGTCAGCGAGAATCCCGAAATCTTTGACGTTCCGCAGACTGCCGAGGCTCCCCATGTTGCGGGCGCCCCGAAGCATGCAGTTGCCCAAACCGTAGAAGATCAGCCCACGCTTGTAGCGTTCGACGCCCATCGGCACGTGAGTGTGATGGCCCAGCACGAGATTGACGCCGTACTCGCGGATCGCCTCGCGGAAGATCCGCAGCTGGTTCGCCATCGGACGGTTTTCCCGCTCCCGGCCGATGTGAACCGAGAGGATCTTGAAGTCCGCCCGAACCGACTTCAAACGCGCGAGCACCTTCTTGTACTGGCTGATGTGGGCGATTCCCGCGCGGTTCGCTCCGGCGCTCGCGCCGCTCCCGATCCCGACGGCGGCGAAGGCGACGCGACGCCCGCGGACGAGGAAAACGACGGGGCGCGTGGCCTGATCGAGGTTCTTTCCCGCTCCGGCCCAATAAAATCGCCGCCGTCCCCGCTTGAGCTTGAGCTGGCGCATCTGCTTGAGGGTCTCGAGAATTCCCTTCGAGCCGAAGTCGAAGGCGTGATTGTTCGCCAAGCTGATCAGGTTGAATCCGGCGCGAAGAAGCTCGCGCACCCCGTTCGGATGCGTGCGAAAATTGTAGGCCTTGCTCCGCGGCTTGAGATCGTTGCGGTCGGTGACCACCGTCTCGAGGTTCATGAAGTTCAGGTCCCCTCGCAGCAACCTTCGAAATCCCTTCGTGAAGTCGGCCCAGGGGACCATCTTGCCGAAGACGTTCGAGCCGTTCGGGTAGACCTTGATACGGCTGCGGTTCAAGCCGACGTCACCACAGGCGACGATGCGAAGATCGCGCGCCCAGAGCGGCCCGGCCGACAGTACGAGAAGCAGGATCAGGACACGGCAGAGAGCTCGGGGCACGAAGGACCTCATTCAACGGTGGTTTCGTACAAAACGATCCGTCCGTTATAATTCATCCCTCGCGCCCTGGCAAGCGTTCCACCGTCGTCAACGAACGTCGATCGTGCGCCCGCGGCTCACCGCCGCCTTGGGCAGCGTCACCGTCAACACGCCGTCGCGATACTCGGCGCTGACGTTCTCGTCGTCGACGTGCTTGGGCAGACGGAAAGAGCGTGTGAAGGAGCCGACGCGGCGTTCGCTGTAGTAGTAGCCTGCCTTCGTCTCTTCGCGCTCGTCCTGGCGCTGTCCGCTGATCGTCATCACGTCGTTCTCGACCTTGAGCTCGATATCCTCGCGCTTGACCTCGGGCAGGTCGACCTTCACGCGATAGAGCTCCTCCTCTTCGACGATCTCGAGCGCCGGCTTCCACTCGCCGAGGGGAGTATCGAAGAAGCCCTCGAAAAAGCGCTGTGGTAACAGCTCGTCGTGGAAGAAGCGCTCGAAATCTTTCTGCAACGCATCCATGGGTCTCCAACGGGTCAACATTTTGCACCTCCTATTCCGATCGTGCGGGCCGCCCCCGCGCTCGGCGGCGACCCGCGATGAACCATCTCGAATCGATCGAGACCAGCGATCCCGATCAGTTGATCGAGATCCGCTTGGGTTGTTTTTCCGGGCGCTTTGGCAGCGTGATCGTCAACACGCCGAGCTCCAGATTCGCTTCGATCGCCTCGCCATCGACATCCCGCGAGAGCGTGAAGACACGTCGGAACGTTCCGAATCGGCGCTCGTGATGGAGCGGCTTGCCGTTCTCCACTTCGACGCGCTTGCGCTCGCCTTCGACGGTGAGCACCGACTGCTCGAGCCGAATCGCCAGGTCTTCGCGCCGCAATCCGGGGACGTCCAGGACGACCTGGTAGTGGCTCTCCTCTTCGACGATATCGACGAGCGGTTGCCAACTCTCGGGGCGCTGTCCCTTCTGCGCGAGGGCGTCACGATAGAGATCCCGCCGAACCTGATGAAATGGGTCCCAATGCCTCAACATCTCACACCTCCGGGGCCAATCTGGCACCCAACTATATTGTTTCATTCAACGTTTTCGCATTTCACCCGGTCCCGACGCCCGCGCGAGCGTCGACACTCACACAGCGCTCTGCGTCGAGTTCCGGCTCTCGCAAATAGGGGTCGGAATGCGGGTTACACGGCCTCTTTGTTGGCCGTCGCTCGTTTCAATGCCAACGTAGAGACGCTTTTTTCGATGTCAAGGGTGAGGGGAAGATTTTTTTGCGTCACTCGTCCGAGGGCGCGCGCAGGACGCTCTCGTCCACGCTGGCGGGGGTGACCTTGATGATCCGACTCCGATCGACCAGCGGTTTGGCGCGCTCCTCGAGGCGAAACAGCGTCCCGCTGGCCTGGCACTCTTCGATCCCCGCGTCCTGAAGATGCCCCATCGCCAACGGCTCGCGGGCCGCATGGGCTCGCGTCAACGCGCGGATCGCCGCTTTGCGAATCTGCGCGCCCGCCAGCTCGAAGGCGCGGCCGAGCTTGGCGAGATCGATCGTTCCGGCGGTGAGCGCGTCGGTCGGCAGAAAATGACGCCACATCGCCGCGCGCGTCGGACCGTCGGGAAAGGGGAAGGTGATCCGCCAGTCCAGCCGACGCTTGAGCGCTGTCTCGTCCCCACCGAAGGTGCGCGAGGTGAAGAGCACCGTCGTCTCGAGCATCGACGCCGTTTGCAGGATCGTCTGCGCCAACGCCTCTCCGCGCCCAGCGGTCGGCGCGAAGAGCAGGTCCGCCTCGTCGAAGAGCAGCACGGCCCGCGTGCGATGCGCGAGCTCGACGCGCTCCTCGACGGCGATCCACGCCTCCCGCGCGCTCATCCCACCAATGTACGCCACGTTGGCGACGACCAGAGGGCGATGCAGCGAGCCGGCGAGAATGTGGGCGGCGAAGGTCTTTCCGCTCCCCGGTACGCCGTCGA
>JAGQJP010000813.1 GCA_020430585.1 Myxococcales bacterium
TCACCTCTTTGTGGTCCGGTAGCGCGACCCCGATGCTCAACGAGGCGTAGACCTCGCGGCCGTTGATCGCGAAGGGCTCGCCCATCAGCTTCCGGATTCGATTGACCCGCTCGTGCACCACCGTCGCCGACGAGAGGCCATCGACGAGGAGGGCGAAGTGCGCTTGCTCGAGCTGCGCCAATGTCGCCCCTTGTTCGCTCAGCGCCGTTTGGAGCCGGCCCGCGACGCCGACGATCAGCCGATCCGCCGCGTCATGTCCGATCCCCTCCACCACCATGTGATACTGATCGAGCGCCAGAATCGCGACGGCGAACGTGCTCGCCTCGGGCTGGCGGCGCCAGGCGTCGATGCAGTGGAGCAGACGCTCGCGAAAGCTCGATCGGTTGGGCAACCCGGTGAGCGGATCGTAGAGCGATTCGTACTCGAAGCGGCGACGGATCAGCTCCTCCTCGGTGACGTCGGTCACCGCCCCGCAGAGGACCACGACCTCCTCGCGCACAATCGCCGCACCGCGCACGTACCAGTAGCGCAGCTCCCCTCTGGCGTCGAGCACTCGAACGGTCATCGCGCAGTGGCTCTCGAGATCGCTGACACAGCGCTCCAAACGCTCGCGAAAGTGGTCGCGATCGTTGCGCACGACCGCGCCCAGCCAGCTCTCGAGGGCGATCGAATGCTGCGTGGCATCCTCTGGTGTGCCCAACAATTCGAGAAAGCGCCCGCTGACGGTGAGTTGCGCGGAACCGGCGACCCACTCGAAGACGCCGTCGCGTATCGACTCGAATACCCGCCCCAGACGCTCTTCCGCCGTCGTCGCCCGTCGTTCGGCCTCGATCAAGGCGCTGACGTCGTGGAACTGCGCGACGTAGTAGGATTGCTCTCCCTGATCGATACGCGAGATCACGATGCTCTGGGCGTACAGCGTCCCGTCTTTGCGTCGGTTCCAGATCTCGCCGACGAAGACGCGCTCTTTTTCGAGGCGCGCGAACATTCGCTCGTAGAACTCGATCGTGTGGCGCCCGGAACGCAAGATTCGTGGATTGTTGCCGATCAGCTCCAATTCGCTGTATCCGCTGATCTGGCACACCGCGTCGTTGACCCAGACGATCGTCCCGTCGCGGTCGGTCACCATCACGCCATAGGGGGCGTGTCGCACCGCGACTCGCCAGGAGTCGATCGCCAAGTCGGAGTCCAGTCGTCGCCCGTCGGGCTCGTCCATCGTTATCGCCTTTGGTTCTGCTATCGTGATCCAGCCGTTTCCTATCATAAACTAGACATCTCGACTTCTCAAGCTCCCGTCGGGCGACTTGTTGCCAGATCGACGCGTTCGATGTAGCATCAGGTGCACCGAGTCCTTCACATCCATTTGGCGCTATCGGCGACGCCCGCGAGATCTCCGTAGCGTCGCGTCCAGGGAGCGAAACGTGTCTGATTTCCTGATGCTTCTGGCGACGGTGCCGACGATCACCGCCTTTGTCGGCTGGGTCACGAACTGGGCGGCGGTGAAGATGATCTTCTGGCCCGAGCAGTTCATCGGCATCGGTCCGCTGGGCTGGCAGGGGATCCTGATCAGGCGAGCGCCGAAGTTCGCTACGGGCGTCGCCGACGTCGTCACCGAGCACCTGATTTCGCCGCGGGAAATGGCCGAACGACTCGACCCCGACGAGATGGAGCGCCTCTTCGGAGACACCGTCGACTCTCAGAGCGAGCCGATCCTGCAAGAGGTCGCCGAGCTCGTCCAGCCCGGGAGCTGGGGCGCGATTCCGGATCCCGTCAAAGAGATGGTGCGCAGCCAGGTGCAGCGCGAATCGCGGCAACTGATCCGCGAGCTCTTCGACAAGCTCCAGGGCCTCTCCGAGCAGCTCTTGGACCTCAAGGGGCTGATCTTCACCTCGCTCTCGGGGGACAACACGCGCACCCTCGTCCGCCTGACCCAAGAGATCGGACATAAAGAGTTCAAGTTCATCGAATACTACGGTGGGATCTTCGGCTTCATCATCGGGATGGTGCAGATCGGCGTCTATAGCTACATGCAGACTTGGTGGTTGATGCCGATCGTCGGGGTGATCGTCGGCTTGGTCACCAACTGGCTGGCGATCCAGATGATCTTCCGTCCGCAGGAGCCAAAGCGCTATCTCGGACTGGTGACCTATCAGGGCCTCTTCCCCAAGCGACAAGCGGAGATCTCGCGAGACTATGGCCGCGTGGCCTCCGACGAGATCCTCACGCCGCGCAACCTGATCCGGCTGGTCACCGAAGGCGAGGCGGGCAGCCGGCTCTCGAAGATCGTGATCGACACGGTCTCGACGCGCATCGACGAGCGCTATCAGACGATGAAGCCGATGATCCCCGTCGAGATCACACCCGAGATGATGTCCAAGGCCAAGGCGGTGCTGGTCCACCGCATCACCGAGACGGTGCCCACGATCCGCCCCCAATTCGAGGACTACCTGAAGCGCAAGCTCGACATCGGCAACACGATCGAAGGAAAGCTATCACACCTGCCAAAGCCTGAATTCGAGAGAATTCTCCGCGGCATCTTCGAAGAGGACGAGGCGATCCTGATCGCCGTTGGCGGGTTTCTTGGTGGCGCCGTCGGCGTGCTGCAAGGGATGCTGGTGCTCGTGCTCGGAGGATGATCGCGCCGATCGAGGCTCAACCGCCCCAGCGCGACGAGGTTTCGTGCTTCGGGCCCGGCGGAAGATTGAGGAAGTGGTCGGGATAGTGACGCACGACGAAGCGCAGCAGATCCCGGATCGAAAGCACGCCGTCGACGCGACCGTTGGCGCCGACGATCGGTAGATGCCGCCGTCTCCGATCGCGCATCAAGGCCAACGCATCGGCGAAGGTCGCGCTCTCGTGGATCGCCGTCGCGTCGACGGTCATCACGTCGCCGACGAGGACCTCGCGCCAGCTCTCGTCGCGAAAATCGAGACGGTGCTTGACGTCGCGCTCGGTGAACATGCCGAGAACGCGTCCGTCATCGTCGATCACGATCACCGAGCCGCGCTTGCTCGCCGCGAGTCGATCGACGAGCTCTCCGACCGGTTGGTCGCGCCCCGCCAATACCGGACGCCGGTGGGGAATCCGGGCGATCGTCACGTCGACGAGCTCGTTGGACACCATCGTTTACCCCCCTCCGCCGGTATCGAACCACTCTTCCATCGACTCTTCGGACGCGTCGGCTTCGAGCTCGGCGATCTCAGCGAAGACGCTGGAGAGGTGGGCGATCACATCGTGTACGCTGAGCGCGGTGATCACGCGACCATCTTCGACGATCGGCAGGTTGCGAAAGCCGCGGACGGCCATCCGGTTGATCGCGTACGAAATGCAGTCGCTGGGCGCGAATTGCTCCGGCTCGCCGGTCATCACCTCGCCAACGCTCGTCTCGTGTACGCTGCGGCGCTCGGCGAGGACGCGGTTCACGAAATCGCGCCCCGTGAAGATGCCGACCAACGCGCCGCCCTCGACGACGAGGACGCAGCTGTGCCCGCTTGCCTTCATCTGCTCGACGCACTCGGCGATCGGCGCCGTGGGCTCGACGATCGGTGCCGTCCGCTCGCCGATGAACTCGGATATCGTGCGTTGAAGTCGTGCCATGGTACGTTTCGCGGTGGAAAATGCTCTACCAGTATCGCGAAAGCGACGTTCGATGTCAACGCTCGTCACCGTCCGATCCCGTGACGACGGCCTACACGGTCGACCTCCGCGAAGGCGAAGGGCGATCGCGCAGTCGACGACGATGGCGCCGCGGACGCTGAAGCCGCGCCCAGGCGCGATGCCGATGGACAGGCCGCCCCATCGGTCGTATACTCGTCCCGCTCCGCTGTTGAGCGATGGCGAACCCAGGAGCGGTCGGGGAATTCGTCCCAAAGCGAAACGCCGAATGCTCCGCGATCGAGGCGAGGTACGATGACAGCGAACAAGGCGATCGTCACGTGCGCCCTGACCGGCGTGCTCACCAACCCGACACACTTTCCCGTCCCCGTTACGCCCGAGGAGATGGCCCGCTCGGCGCGCGAAGCCTTCGACGCGGGAGCGGCGATCATGCACGTCCACTTTCGGGACCAGCGTCCCGGGATGGGGATGTTGCCGACCTGGGACGCCGACGTCGCCGCCGAGATCAGCCAGGCGATACGCGAGGCCTGTCCGGGTGTCGTGCTCAATCTCACGACGGGCGTGGTCGGCGACGATATCAGCGGACCGACCGCGTGTCTCGAACGGGTGCGCCCCGAGATGGCGGCGCTCAACGCGGGCTCCCTCAACTATCTGCGCGCCAAGTCCGACGGGACCTGGGCCTGGCCGCCGATGCTCTTCGACAATCCCGTGTCGAAGATCGAACGCTTCGTCAAGGTGATGCGCGAGTGCGGCGTGCTGCCCGAGTGCGAGTGTTTCGACAGCGGGATCGTGCGCAGCGTGGACCTCTTCCGCCAGGTCGGGCTGCTGCGCCCGCCGATCGACGTCTCGCTGATCATGGGCGTGCAGAGCGGAATGCCCTGCAAACCGCAGTGGCTTCCGCTGCTCGTCGACGAGCTGCCCGCGGGCGCGAGCTGGCAGGTGATTGCGATCGGCCGCGACGAGGTCTGGCCCGTACACCGCCGGGCGGCGGAGCTCGGCGGCAACCTGCGCACGGGCCTCGAAGACACCTTCTACCTGCCCAACGGCGAACGCGCCCGATCCAACGGAGAGCTGATCGAGGCGCTCGTCGCCACCGCCCGCGAGTGCGGCCGCGAGATCGCGAGCCCCGCTGATGCGCGAGCTCACTTCGGCTTCGAGGCCTGAGAGCGACGATGCCGACACTCGTTCTCGCTCTCATCGTCGTCTACGCCCTCGTCTTCCTCCTGTTGCTGGTGATCGTCGATGGCGGTGAGAGATGATCGTCGGCCACTACGCCTCGGCGCTGATTCCCTACGCGAAGAACCGGGAGTACCCCTTCTGGCTCCTGCTTCTGTGCGCCAACATTCCCGAGTTTCTTTGGCTGCTGTTGGCCCTCGTCGGTGTCGAGACACCACAGCCCGCATCCCTATTCGATGCGACGCTACAGAACCTGCAGGTGCAGATGCCCTTCAGCCACAACCTGTTGCCCGGGTTGTTCCAGGCGTTGATCACCGCCGCGATCATCTTCGCCGTCACGCGCAAGAGAGCGCTCACGGCGTGGTGTGGCGCCCTCGTCTTCTGGCACGTGCTCTGCGACGCTGTCGTCGGCTACGATCACCAACTTCTCGGCCCAGGCTCGGTTACGACCTCGCTGAACACCTACGTCACGATGCCCCACGTCGCCCTGACGATCGAGCTCGTCTTTGCCGTCGCCGCCGTCGCCTGGTTCGACTACGCCCGCCATCGCGACGGCGTGCCCCTCACTCGGGGCAGACGGATCGCGCTCTACGCCCTCTTCACCATCGGCATCGCCTCCTGGTATCCCGTCGCCACGACCCCGCTGCGCCAGATGCTCCACTGAGCCAGCCGATCACTCCGCTCGGCTATTTTCGTTGAGCATCTCGACGAGCTCGTGCACCGTTGTGCATGGATTGTGCGCATAGCCCAGCGGTTGACCATGGTGCCGCGCGAGCTTCTTGGCGTTCGTGATCGCTTGCTCTTCGCGACGCCGTCACGCAATCGCCACGCTCCGCCCTTTTCGCCTTCTCGAGTCGCGATATTTCGCGTTCGCGTTGTGGTGCGGCGTCGGTCGCGGGGAGTACGCTGCGCCGGATTTCTCAGCGCCGACGGCGCCGCGCTTCTTCGATCACGTGGGGTTTGAGCAGGTAGCCGAAACCCGCCTTGTCCAGGCGCTCGATCAGTTCGTCGGTAGATTGCCGCAGGGCGCTCGCCGTCGCCTGGAGGTTCCAGTTGTACATCGCCAGCTGCGAGAGGAGAAAGGCGCGCCGGGTCTGGGCCGCCGAGAGACGATAGGTCTTGAGATACTCGATCGTTCCATCCTGGCGCAGGATCGCCTCACCGACGTGATTGACGCGCTTGGGGTCGACGGACGTGATGAACCGCTGCAGCTGAAAGGGGCCGGCGCGGTAGACGCGCTCGGCGTTCAGCGAGATCTCGAGCAGCTCCGCAGCCATCGTCCGGTGAAACGAGGCCCACTCTCCGCGCAATCGGTCGAGGGCCGAACGCAGCTCGCCGAGAGAGCGGATTCCAGCGCCCTCGATCCCCGCCTCGAGAACCCGCGGACCCGCCAACCGTGCGTAGTGCAGCAACACCTCGGGGTACATGTCGAGCAGCAGCGTGCGGTGCAGAGCGCGGTAGTCTTCAGGGTGCGAGACAACGAACGCGGCGCCCAACGCGCCATCGACGAAGAGCAACGAACCGACCTGATCGTCGTGGATCTCGAACAGACGCAGCGCGTCGTCGAGCTCGGCGATCGCGTACCCGGTGTAGCTCTCCTCCGAGCGTGGGCTCAAGCCCCGGGAGAGGGCGCTGCGTGAGTACTCGGCCCAGGCGATCTCCGGCCCGCCGAAGTGGAGCGAGAGAAACCCCTCGAGGGCGAGGTGCAGGGGCAACAGGCGCAGGCTGTTCTTCTGCTCGCGACGCACCATCCGATGCGCCAACCGCACCGAGGGGCCGCCCTTGACCGCCTTGCCGTCCGCTTTGTAGACGCTGGCGCCGAAGGCGGCGACCGGGGTCCCGTCGTCGCTCCAGGAGACGACGAAGCCGTGTGGTACATACGAGAGATAAGCCGTCCCCGGTCGGCCCGGCGCGCCGTCGAGGCGAACGAGCGTCCAATCCTCGGCATAGGAGCGCTTCGCCAACCGCAGATCGCCGGGAGCCCCACGGCGCAAGAGCGGTACGATGCGCACCGCGCCCCAAACCTGAGACGGCGCGAGCTCGAGCCCCTGCAGGTCGAGCCGTTCGAGGAGCGGGCCCCTCATCGTTGTGCCCCATCCTCGGCGCCGAGGAGCTGGGCGACGCGACGCGCCAGGTAGTGTTCGAGCTCCTCCAACGGAGCCGAGCCCTCGACGAAGCGTGCAAAGCCGAGCATCGTGAAGAGATCCTCGGCGTCGCGCAGGCCGACGGTCGGTAGCGCGCGGCCGATCGTCTTGGGCGCATAGTGATCGGCGTCGAAGACCGGGTTGAGATGAATCATCGAGACGCGGCGCGTCGGATCGAGGTGCTCGCGAAAGACCCGTGCCACCTCGGCTGCGCCGCGGGATGGGTCGTTCTCGTAGCCGTCCGAGACGATCAGCACGAGATCGGGCTTCCACTCGAGGGCCTCGAGCAAGGCGCTCGCCAGATCGGTCTGGCCACGAGCGATGACGCGCAGCTCGTCGTCGATCGCCGGGGTCCAGATCGGGCGATACTCGTCGGAGGCCGCGCGCAACAGTTGGCTCACCGCTAGCGCTACCGCCAGCGGTCGCCGCCGCCTCTCCGTCGAGCCCGAGCTCGAGTAGCTCCGATCGAGCA
>JAGQJP010000814.1 GCA_020430585.1 Myxococcales bacterium
CTAACGGCCCCCGGCGATTCAGCCCCGTCGCCTCACAGCAACTTCGTCGCTCGTTGCGTCGAGAGCAGCAGCGCGCCAAGCGGATTCGAATGCGGTCCGGTGTTCTATTCAACCCACGACGGCGAGACCAAATTGCACGATGAGGTGCTTCCAATTGAATACGTACGTCCCCCGTACGATGAAGCCAACTTCTACAGAGTACCGTGGTTGTTCAAGGCGGTTCGGCAGAACACCGTGGAGCAGCTCTATCTGGGCCTCTACGCCCGCCATTACGAGACCATTCCAACGCTTCAAAATCCCCTTAGCTTTGCGTACTCTGGGATCGTGGGCGGCACCAACCTTTCTCCCGTGCTTCGATTCGAGACACCGTTCGGATGTCTGCATGTAGATGGCCCGTGCACCACAAGCCCGGCTCACCCGCTGGACATGAACGGAGGTTTGCGCGACCTCGCGTCGCGCGGCTCAAGGCTGCTCTTGACCGCCGCGCCCCCGGCACCGTACTTTGACTCCAAGCTCAGGGTCATTCGCGCGCCAGCCGCTGAGGTCCCGACGCTTGGTAAAGTGCTCCGTAACGATGGTACAGGTTGGATTGCGGTCGAATTTCCACCAAACGCCCTTCCGCCAGCAAACGACGAGCTTCCGGACGCTCCTTACGACTACATGCTCGATCGCGTGTTCTTCATCACGGATGACGTGGCGCTGGTCGTTGGCCATTATCGCACCTGCCTCAGTGCAGGGTGCGACCAGACGACGAGCGCGACGACGGTCACGCTACGCGTCCAGCCATTCGTGGCAACCTTTCGTTTTGGCCCGTCGACATTCGGCTCGGCAAGGAGGCTCGGAGAGCCGGTAGACCTCACGTGCTGCATCGGCGACGCATGCGAGCTGAACGACTGTTTCGGGTCCGAGTCGTGGTTTTTCCGGGGCCAGTACTTTTTTAGCGGCGCGAACATCCAACTCACGGGAATTCGGACGCGAACAGATGGTATCGAAATCTACCTGTTGCGCAACCGATTGGTCGTACTCGACGCCAACTCGTGGGAGCCGTGGCCCGTGAACCACGAGGTCTTTACCTTCATCTCGAGCGAGAAATGACCTCTCATACGGGGGCGTCGAGCGATCGCGGGATGAAGACCAACTAAAGGGGTCCTCGCACACGCGTTGATTTTGCGTATTGACGGCCGACTTGCTACAATGCTGGGCATAGACAATCGATCGCGTCGGGGGTGGTCGTGGCATCGCGAATCCTCTTGGTGACACTGCTTTTGTGCGCCTTACTCGGGCCACCGCTCACGGGCTGCACGAGCGGCTCGTCCGGGTCGCAGGATTCTGGCGACTCCGTTACCGCGGCTGACGGCATCGACGACGGGTCCGTCCTCGTCGACGGTGTGGACGCAGGCGAACCAAGCGATCAGCCGATTTCGGACGCGGTCGAAACGCCAGACACGACGTCGCCGGACACGTTCGTCGCCGGTGAGTTCGGCTCGCCGTGCAAGTATAACACCGACTGCAAGAGCGAGTTCTGCGTCCCTGCGCCGAAAGACAGCCCCTATCCCTCGGTCTGCACGAAGAAATGCATCCAGGATTGCCCCACGGGCTGGTATTGCAAAGCGGGACCGGGCGTCGGGCGCGAGCTCGCGTACATTTGCGTGCCCGAGGTGAATACGCTCTGCGCCGAGTGCCTGAAAGACACTGATTGCAACACGGCAGGTGACCTCTGCGTCGCCACCGAGAAGGACGGCGGCAAGAAATTCTGCGCCCGGGACTGCTCCGCGGACCCGGAGAACCCGAACGTCTGTCCCGAAGGGTTCGGGTGCACGGCGTTGCGAGACGAGGCGAACAAGATCTACGCCTACCAGTGCTTGCCGACGACCGGGAGCTGCGAATGCGGCGACTCGATCGACCTGACGAGCGATCCCGACAACTGCGGGATCTGCCACAAGAAATGCCAATTCGACAACTCGACGCCGAACTGCGTCGACAAGGTCTGCGGCATCGAGAAATGCGACGACGGCTGGGTCGACCTGAACAAGACGCTCGACGACGGCTGCGAGTACGAGTGCACCAAGACGAGCGAGACCGACGAGCCCGATCCCCTCGGCAAAGACGCCAACTGCGACGGGATCGACGGTGAGTGGACCAAGGCGGTCTTCGTCGACGGCCAAGACGGACACGACGACACGGGCGATGGGACCCCGGAGTTTCCCTTCAAGACGATCACGAAGGGGATCAGCGTCGCCGACCAGGCCAATCCCAAACTCGCGGTCTATGTGATGGAGGGGATCTACAGCGAGCTCGTGACGATGAAGAGTGGCGTCAGCGTCTACGGGGGCTACAGCCGCGCGAACAAATGGGCCAAACGCAATCGCGATCTCTACGTCACGAAGATCTTCTCCAACAACGCCGTCGAGACCCACGCGGTGATCGCCGTGGTCGCCAACGGCATCACGCAACCGACAACGCTGGCCGGATTCCATATCGAATCGGCGGACAACCCGAACCCTGGCGGGTCGAGCTATGCGATCTGGGTCAAAGGCTCCACGAAGGATTTCGTCATCGAGGACAACGTCATCAAGGCCGGAAAGGGCAACAATGGCGAGAAGGGTGACGACGGTCAGACGATCAACCATTCAGCGTTGGTCGAAAACGGGGTCACCTACACAACGACGGGCAAGCAGGGAGAGAGCTCGACGCACAACACGACGTCGTCCAACACGGGGGGCCTCGGCGGTCAAGAAGGCGCGCGGGTCTGCACGTGGAACGACGTCGCGAACGACGGAACGATCAAGACCTACAGGGCCATCGTCCGCGGCGGAAAAGGTGGAAATGGCGGCGACAAGTCGCGCAACTGCTGCGATGATCAGGGCGGAAACGGATTTCCGGGTGGAAAGTCGACGATGAGCCTTGACGAGAAGAACTCGAGTGGTGTGTTCGTGTCGATCGACAGCGACATCAGCGGGTTCTCCAAAGGCGGGACTGGTGGGACCGCTGGCGATTGCGGATTCTGGGGGACCTCCGCGGGTAAGGACGCTCCGGATGACGCCCAAACCGGCAGACCCGGCACCGTTGGCACAAACGGCGTAGGCGGAAACGGTTCGGGACTCGTGTCGTCACCCGGATATTGGTTGGGTTCAAAGGGCGGCAACGGAACCGCTGGACTTCCGGGTCACGGCGGTGGCGGGGGAGGAGGAGGAAGCGGCGCTGGCGACGGCAGCGGCGGTTGGTGCGACGACAAGCCGGGCGGCGGTGGATCGGGCGGCGGAAGCGGTGGCTGCGGAGGAACGGGCGGAAAGGGCGGCAGCTCGGGTGGCGGCTCGTTCGGCGTGTTCCTTGTCGATAGCGCGTCCGTTATCCGAAACAACTCGATCACGACGAGTGCAGGCGGTAACGGCGGTAACGGCGGCAATGGTGGAACGCCAGAGGACGGTGACAAAGGGGGCTCCTGCGACGGGTCGGCTTGTGACGGCGACAGCCACGGAACGAACGGCGCGCCAGGCAAGGACGGCGGAAAGGGCGGCCACGGTGGCCACGGAGCTGGCGGCGGCGGCGGCGTGAGCTTTGGGATCTACCACGCGAGCCTCGGCGGCAAGAGCGACCCGACCTGCTCGGGCAACACCTTCACCATCGGAAAAGGTGGCAAGGGTGGCGAAGGCGGTACTGGCTTCAGCACGACGGGTGGCAAGGGCACCGACGGCAAGTCGGGAACGGTCAATCTCGCCACGACCCTCTGCAAGACCAACTGAGGTGCGCCGCGTTCCAACCCTGGGGCGAGGAAACGAAGCGACGATGACCGACTCCGAAGGACGACGCCCTCCGATTCGAGCGCTACCGATCTTTCGCGTCGACGAGCTGATTCTGACGGACAGCTCGGGCCCGAGCGACGGCGTGGAGGCGACCTCACCACTCAGCGCGTTCCCGCCGTGCGATACGACCAGCCCGCTGGGTGCTCGAGGTGACGGCGTGTTGAGCCAGCCCACGTTGCCGTCGCTCCGCGCGATCGTGCAGCCCGCAGGCGCGAGACCCGCGCCAGAGCCCCTCACGCGGCTCGACCTCTCCGAGAGCGATCTCACCGACTTCGGCCACCTGGCGTCGATGACGCCGCTGACGGAGCTGTCGCTCGCTCGCACCTCGATCATCGACCTCACCGTGTTGCAATCCTTGACGCATCTGAGGGCGCTCGATTTGGGGCGCACGAGGGTCAAAGATCTCGCGCCGCTGGCGAGACTTTACGATCTCGAAGAGCTCGACATATCACGAACGCGGGTCGAAGACCTCTCGCCGTTGCGGCAACTCGGGCGACTGCGCATCCTGCGGCTGCGGGACACGGCGGTTCGCGACCTGTCGTCGGTGCGCTGCCTCTACTCCCTGGAGCTGATCGAGATCCACGGCTGCCCGATCGAGAGCCTCGAGCCGTTGAAGGCATTTGGAAGCCAGCTCCGCGTCCTGCTCGATCAGGCGCTGATCGACAGGCTGCGACGCGGCAAGAAACAGCGCGCCGACGGGGTCCGATTGGACAAACTCGTCGGTCGTCCGAAACCGAAGCCGAAGACACCTTAACGCTCGGATATTTCGTTGACAAATCCTGGCTTTCTACACAAAATAGCCCTACAGTTGTGTTCTTCATCCAGCGTTATCCACCTGCTAGTGGCTTTCAGGGGGCGAGTGTGGTCTACCAAATCACCATTTTCGAGAAGGGCGGACAGGAGCGGGTCTGGTCATTCGATAAGGAAGAGGTTTCGATCGGGCGCGTTCAGGGAAATGACATCATCTTGCCGAAGGGCAACATCTCCAAACGCCACGCTCGTATCGTGTACAAAGATGGCAAGTTCATACTCGTCGACCTGCGCAGCACGAACGGCACGTATGTGAATGGTCGCAAGATCGCCTCGCCGATCGTGGTCACGCCGTCGGACAAGATCTACGTCGGCGACTTCATCCTCAGCGTGAACGAGTCGGGCGACGACGAGCAGCCCGACCTCGAGTTCGAAGACGCCCTCGAAATGACGCCTCCTCCGCCTCCCGGGGCAACCCTGGCGCCTCCACCCGCGCCTGCGGGCTCCGTTTCGTCGCCAACGCCGATGCCAATGCCGGCTCCGAAGCCGATTCCCGTTCCGACCGAAGCGGCGCCCCCGCCGATGGAGGCGCGGCAGACACCTGCAACCGAACGCGAGTTGGAACCCGTCGACGAACCTCCGTCGCTAGCGGCAGAAGAGCCAGCGGAGCTGGTCTCCGAGGCGCACGAGTCGCAGGGTGACGGTGCGACACCTCCTGGCGGGTTGCTGATCGATCCCGAGGCGACCGCCGCGCTCTCGGCGGACATGGCGGCACGGATCGACGCGCTACAAGCGACGAAGAGCGCAACGCCGGCGCCGATGGAAGAGACCCTGCCGCCAGCGCCGCCACAACCGGAAGGCACCATGGCGCTTCCGGCGATCGAGGACGAGCCGCCGGCGCCGTCTGTGGCAGAGATCGACGAGGCGTCCACGCCGGCCAGCCCGGACTTGGAGCACGCCCTCTTCGACGACATCGAAGAGGAAGAAGAGGTCCATGGCGAGCCCTCGGTGGTCGACGAGCTACCGCTCGGCGCACAGCACGCCGACGACGAAGAGCCGGAGCCCGAACCAGAGCCAAAGCCAGTGGCCGCTGCGCCACGCCACGAGCCGTCGATGAGCAGCGATCAGCGCGACACCTACGTATCCCTCTTGCAGCAGGTCGTCTCGCAGATCTCGGCGAAGGTCGACCTGACCAACCCGTCGATCAGCGACGACGAGCTCTGGACCCAGGCGGAGAACGCGAGTTACGAGAAGGTCGAGTCCCTCTCCGGGGAGGGGCAGATTCCCGAATATATCGATCCGAACTCGTTGATCCAGGACTCGCTCAACGAGCTGTTGGGCTACGGCCCGCTCGAGCCGTACCTGACCGAACAGGGCGTCTCGGAGATTCACGTCAATCGGTTCAATCAGATCTTCGTCAATCGCAACGGCCATCTCGAAGAGTCGACCAAGGCGTTCTCGTCGCAGGAGACCTATTCGACGATTCTCAATCGGATGCTCGCCTCGGTCGGCTCGCCGCCGCTCGCGGAGCAACCCAACGTCGTCTCGCTACGGCTGCTCGACGGAGCGAAGGTCGAGATCATTCGACAGACGATCGCCCCGCAGGGACCGGTCTTGACCTATCGCAAACCGGGGTCGTTCCAGCGCGCGATGGACGAGCTCGTCGAGAGCGAGACGCTCTCGGACAAGATGGCCGAGTTCCTGCGAATCGTCGCCGAGTCCCAGCGCACGATCCTCTTCGTCGGCACGTCGGGGAGCGGCCGCACGACGATCATGAACGCGGTGCTGCGCGCTCAATCCCGAGATGAGCGGCTGGTGCTGATCGAGGACGTGGCGCAGCTCGAGCTGCCGAATCCGAACGTGATCTCGCTGCAACTGGGCCAGCGCGGCCAGACCGCCAACGCCGCCGACGTGATCGAGCACGCGGCGAAGCTGTTGCCCAATCGATTGGTGATCGGTGACCTCGACGCCTCGATGAGCGGAGCCTTCATCCAGGCGATTCACAATGGTCAGGGAGGCTCGATGGCCTGTGCCGTCGGCTCGAATCCCGAAGATGCCCTCGCCCGGATCGAGCGCTCGCTGAAGCTGCGCCACCCCGAGTATGCGGGGGACGCGGTGCGCGAGCACGTCGCCGCGGCGATCGACGTCGTCGTCCACGTCGTGCAGTATCCCTGCGGCACCCGCAAAGTCGCCCACATCGCGACGGTCTCGGGTGTGCAGAACGAACGCTACGCCGTCAAGGACGTGTACCATTTCAAGGCCTACGGGCAAGATGAGAATGGCAAGATCACTGGGCGCCTGCTCGCAACCGGATACGTTCCCGAATTCGTCCGCGAGATGAAGTCGACGGGCTATGACGTCGACATGGGGCTTTTCAAGTAGTGCTCCGCTGCGGCGTGGCTGCTAAAGTCGGCTGAATGTTTACGCTGATCATCGAAGACAAAAACGGAACGATCGCCGACGAATACTCGTTCGAGGAAGGTGAATTCACGATTGGCCGAAGCCACGTGAACGACATCATCCTCCCGGCGGACAACATCTCGCGCCGCCACGCACGCCTGTTTACCCAGAACAAGAAGTGCTACATCGAGGATCTGAGCAGCTCGAACGGCGTCTACGTCAACGGCAAGCGGATCATGAGCACCCAAGAGCTCGGCCAGTCGGCGCAGATCAAGATCGGCGACTTCTTCCTCTACGTCGAGGGCGTCAACTACGACGGCAGCAATGCGCCCGCGACCGGGCTCCCGGCGACGACGGCGAGCGCCGCCTCGGGAGACGAAGGCGAAGAGGTCTACTGCCGCCTGATCAGCCAGAACTTCGGCCAACCGGGGACGGCGTTCACGATCGGGCGCCCCGTAAACCTCGTCGGGCGCGGCAAAGACTGCAACCTGACGATCATCGACCCCTCGATCAGTCGAATCCAATCGAAGATCACGATCGAGAAGAACAATCAGGTCCGCGTCGAGGATCTCAAGAGCGCAAACGGCACGTACGTCAACGGGATGCGCATCGAGAAGGCGCATCTTCAGCACGGCGACAAGCTGCGCTTCGGCAACGTCGAGTTCATCGTCGAAATGCCGAATCAGCCGCCGATCAGCACCGATGGCCTGGGCCAACTGGCGTCGAGCCCGGCGCGCTACGGCTCGATGTCGCAGCTGCAGGGGCCTGCGCCCTATGGCGCCCCACGCAAGCGAAACATCGGGTTGATCACGGTGCTCGTGATCCTGATCCTGATCCTCGCCGGGATGGTGACCTACATCGCCTTCCCCAGCCTCTTCGTCAGCGCGCCGAAGGACGAGCCGAAGAAAGAGACCAAACCGGTCGAGCCGAAGCCGAAGCCGAAACCGAAGGTCGACCCCTACGAGGAAAAGATCAAAAAAGAGATCGCTGACGCCGAGTCCCTGCTGAAGCAGGCGCGCTGGACGGAGGCCGCGAAGGTCTTCAACCGCTACAAGCTCAACAGCGACAAAGCGGCCAAGCTCTACAAGATCGCCCTCGAGGAGCAGAAGAACAAGGTTCAGCTCCAGACCGCGATGCTCTACCTGAAGCAGAAGCAATTCGCCTTCGCGCTGCGCTATGTCGAGGCGCTCCCGAAGGGATCGCACTACGTGCGAAACGGCGATCAAGCCCGGCAAATCACGCAAATTCGCGACGCGATGCGCGTCGATGCGCTGCAGAAAGCGGACGCAGCCTGCCAGAAGCGCGAGTACCGCACGTGTCACGACGGGTTGATCAAGGTCTACGGGATGAAAGCGGACGAGACCTTGGCGCAGCGTATCAAGAAGCTCGAGCGTTACATGAAACGCCGCCGGATCCGATTCAGCGCCTTCGCACCGAAGAAATAGCCGCGACCGTTGGCGCCGACGAGGCTCGACGCTACTTCTTGTCGGCGACTCGCTTCATCTTCTCGAGCAGCTTGGCGAACCCATCTTTCTTGGCGACCGGCGAGAATCGGCTGCGATAGCTGCGCATCAGGCTCGAGTCGTCGAGGGTGACGTCGAGCACCTTCCAGCCCGTGGCGGTCTTGTGCAGGGTGTAGAGCACCTCGGCGCTCGATCGCTTGTACTTCACCTCGGTGGTGACGGTCGCGATCGTGCCCTTCAGCTCTTCTTTGCCGAAGACGTTGGTGAACTTCGTACCCGGCTTGTAGCGTTTGAGGTAGACCCGCTGAATCATCGCTTTGAAGTATCGATGGAAGAGCTTGCGATTCGTCGGGCTCTCTTTGTCGAGGAAGTCCTTCATCGCGCCCAGACCGAGGGCGTGATAGTCGAAGAAGGTGTCCATCTCTTTTTTCAGGTCCTCGCGGATCGCGTCGTGGCTCTTGGGCTGATCGGCGAGCTTGCGCAACACCTCGAGCTTCGCTTTGAGCAAGCCGAGCGGGGTCTGGTCGGCGTGGGCGAGAGCGGGAAGCAAAAACGACAGGCTCAGAATCAAAACGATGCGCTTCATGCTAGAGCTCCTTTCGTACACTCGTCATCTGACGGCGGTGCGTGGGAAAAATTCAACGACTCGAGTGGCTCCCCCGCGAACAGGCCGCGCATCAGCGCGCGCGAAGCCGGACTCAGGGGATCGAGAGCCCACGAGCGCCCACCATCTGCGAGAGCTTGGCGACGGCGAGGTTGCACTTGTAGATCGCTTCGAGTCGCTGCAAATCCTTGGTGTAATAGGTGACCACAGCCTTCAAGAGGTCCGAGAGCTTCGAGAAGCCCTCGTCGTATGATCGCCCTTCGTCGGTCATGATCGCCCGCGCGGCGCGGCTCGCCTTGCGCAAAAGGCCGAGCATCTGGCACTGATCCCGCGCCTCGAGCCAGGCGTTCTGAATCTCGTACTTCGCCTTCTCACGCAGCGCCTTCTGTTGCAGCAACAGCTGCCGATATTGGGCATCGGCCTCGCGCACCTGGCCGATCTTCATCGGAAAATCGAGGCTCCAGCGGATCGCGACGAAGATCCCTCCCGAGAGCGTGTTGTAGGGATCCGAGGCGAAGGGGCTGGGCTGATCGTCGGCGACGTTCGAGTAGGCGTAGCGCACGAAACCGCCGAGCACCAGATCGGGATAGTAGTAGCTCTTCTTCTGGCGGAGCAGCGCGAGCCGCGCCTTCACGCCCTGCTCGACGGCGCGCAGGTCCGGGCGATGCTTCAACCCGAAGGCGAGGTGCGCCTCGAGGGGCTTGAGGCTAATCCCCAGGGGATCGATGTAGGTCTGGCTCAACACGATCGAGTTGCCGAAGCCGAGGCCGACGAGCAGACGCAACCCGCTCGCCGAACGCACCTTGAGGCGTTTGGCTTCGAGTTGCCGCCCGACGATCTCGGCCTCGGCGATGCGGATTCGCAAGAGGTCGTTCTGGTCGACGTCTTTGTCGTTCTTGTCCAGCTTCGTCTGGATCCGCTTTTTCTCTTTTCGCAGTCTTTTTAAACCCTTGTCGACGATCTCCGCGACCTCGGTGGCCAGCTGGAAGCCCCAGTAGGCCTTGCGCACCAAGTAGCTGATCTCGCTCTCGACGAGGCGCACCCTCGCCTGCTCGACCTTGACGCCGTGGCGCGCTGCGCGTTGCAGGTGGCGGATTTTACCGAAAGTGAAGAGCGGCATGTAGCCTTCGACCTCGGTCCGGGTGAAGACGCCCCAGCGGTTGTAGTTGGTGTGCCCCTGCAGCAGGTTGCCCTCTTGGGCGGGGATCGGAGCGAGCGCCGAGGTGACCGTCAGCTTCGGAAAGCGGGCCCAGTTCGCGCGGAAGAGCTTCGCCTTCGAGATGTCGACGCCGAATCGAGCGGCTTTGATCAATGGGTTCTCGCTCAAAGCGCGTTTGATACAGTCGGCGAGCGAGATCCCCTTCTTCGGAGCCTTCGGTTTCGCGGTGCCAATGGACGGCACACCTACGAAGAGGGCGACCCAGAACAGGAATCGAGCCCAGACGGACGTCAAACACCGAATCGCGGGCATCCGCCGATCCTTTCGGTAGCAATGTTGGATGCGATCACCACGCACGTGGTCGATCGCGAAGCGCCTCATCGTACTCCACAACCAGCGCCGCATCAAGATCCGCGCTCCCTCGTGACCCGCGCGGGCGCCGACCCGCCTTTGGCGATCGGCGCGGCGCGCCGCGGAAGCGACCCGTAGACGGATCGCACATCACGAGGCGGGAATGCGCTTGATCGGGACGCTCGCCTCGATCAGGCGGTAGAGGTTCAACCCGCCGAGGAACGCGCCCTCGAACCCGAACCCGCCGTAGAGGTGATCCGAGCCGACGAGCAGGTTC